>JBILBJ010000091.1:0-7255 GCA_044353705.1 Sphingorhabdus sp.
GCCGACATTATATTTTGGCTATGTCGGGCTTTCGATCGCCTTCTCCTTTGCCGTGGGTGCACTGCTGACCAACCAGGTTGGGCCAGCCTTTGCACGCGCTATGCGGCCTTGGGTGTTGGCGGCGTGGATATTCCTTACCATCGGCATCACGGCCGGCAGCTATTGGGCATATTATGAACTTGGCTGGGGTGGCTGGTGGTTCTGGGACCCCGTTGAAAACGCGTCGCTGCTGCCATGGCTCGCGGCGACAGCGCTTCTCCATTCGGTCAGCGTCCTTGCGACGCGTAACGCTTTGCGCGCATGGACGATCATGCTGGCGCTGGTTGCATTTGCAATGTCGATGGCTGGCACCTTTTTGGTGCGGTCGGGTATTTTGACGAGCGTTCACGCATTTGCTGTCGACCCGGAACGCGGCGCGTTCATCCTTGCGTTGATGTTGATATACACCAGCCTTGCATTTGTGATTTTTGCCTTGCGCATTGGCTCGGTCAAGCAAGGCGAGCCATTCCAGCTCATCAGCCGCGAAGGAGGCATTGTGGCGAACAATATCTTCCTCAGCGTCATTCTGGCCGTGGTGCTCATCGGCACGCTGTACCCGCTTGCGGCCGAAGCGATGGGCGACAAGATCTCGGTTGGCCCGCCCTATTTCAACAAGGCAACGGTGCCTATTGCGGTTCTGTTGATGCTTGCCCTTTTGATTGGCCCTATGCTGCGCTGGCGCCGCGATGATCTTAAGCGCTTAAAATATTGGCTTATCGGGGGCGCTGCAATTTTGTTGTGCAGCAGCATCGCCGTGTGGAAATTCGCGCCGGACGTTGGGCTGTTCCCATTGCTTGGGATTGCCTTGTCATTGGCACTGGCTGTCGCTGCTTGGCTGCCCTTGCGCGGCCGCAAATTGCTGCGCACGCCATTACCTATATTCGGTATGGTCATTGCGCATTTCGGGATTGCGGTGAGCGTTTTCGGCATGGCGGCAGAATCCGGCTTTTCATCAGAAACATTGACCGCGCTTGCCCCGGGCGAAAGCGTGGAAGTGGCTGGATGGCAAGTGAAGCTGGACGACGTCAATCCTGTTGTCGGTGACAATTGGGTTGCCATCGAAGGCGAATTGCAGGCGGTGAAAAATGCCAATGCCTTTTTGCTTCGTCCGCAATCACGGCAGTTTTTCAAACCTGAAATGCAAACGAGCGAAGCGGCATTGCTGACGCGTTGGAATGGCCAACTTTATGCCGTCATTGCGCAGCCGGACCAAGAGGGCGATGGCCGCTGGCAAGTGCGCTTGTGGTGGAAACCCTTTGTGCCGTTTATCTGGTATGGTGGACTGCTGATCGCTGTCGGTGGCATCATTGCGCTGCTTGGCCGCATGTTCCGGCGCGCGAAAAAGCCTGCTAAAAGCAAGTGGCAGACATCATGAACCGACCATGGCTTTTGTGGATCCCGCTTGCGGTGGTCGCCTTTATCGGTGGTCTGGCGATGTACGGCCTAGCCGTCCCCAAAGACGAAAAGGTGCATTCGGCGATGATTGGCCAAAAGCTGCCAGCATTTTCATTGCCTGCGGCAACGGCGGGTGTCGAAGGCTTGGCCAGCGCCGATATGGCCGACGGAAAGCCCCGTTTGCTGAACATTTTTGCCAGCTGGTGCATCCCGTGCAAGGCGGAAGCGCCCTATCTCGAAGCGTTGAAAAAGGCAGGTATCGAAATTGACGCCATCGCCATCCGCGACAGACCCGAAGACGTCGCAGCATTCTTAAGCGAATTCGGCAACCCGTTCCGGCGCATTGGATCGGACAGCGAAATGGCGGTTCAGCTTAAGCTTGGATCGTCAGGGGTTCCGGAAACTTATGTCATCGGCGGTGACGGCACGATATTGTATCAGCATATCGGCGATATCCGGGCTGAACATGTCCCGATGCTGATTGAAAAAGTGAACGCGGCGAAATGAGAATGCTCGCGCTCATATACCTGATGCTTGCAACACCTATGTTTGCGCAAGGCAGCGGTCCCACGCCCGCATTGGCGAACCGTCAATTGCCTGATCCCGCACAGGAAGCGGCGGCAACCAAGTTGATGCACAGCTTACGCTGCATTCAATGCCAGGGCCAATCGATCGCCGATAGTGACGCGCACATGGCGGGTACGATGCGCGCCGAGGTGCGGCAACAAATTGCAGCCGGTCAGAAACCGGAGGCCATTCGGGGCTGGATGATCGCGCGCTATGGAGAATGGGTCAGCTTCGAACCTGATATGAAGGGGGCAGGGCTGTTGCTTTGGCTTACGCCCTTATTGATTCTAATCGCAGGCATATGGCTGGCGCGCGGACTATTCCGGAGGGGCGCATGAACGGTTGGTTTGCACTCGGCATTTTGGCGATACTCAGCCTAGCCGTTCTCGTCTGGAATGTCCGATCGTCGAAAGGCCTGTGGCAGATTGCCGCAGCTGTCATTCTATTGGGCATGACAGGATACGCGCTTCAGGGGCTGCCCTCGACACCATCGTCGCCTGCCAAGTCACTGGCGGCAAGCGAAGTCGCCGCGATCCAGTTGGTCGACATACGGGCGGACATGGACCAAAGCTTTGGCAGCGCAAAACGCTGGCTTGTTACCGCGGACTCATTTGCCAAGCAGGGCGATTACCCGTTGTCGGCATCTTATATTCAGGCTGGCTTGCGCCAAGACCCCAACAATCCGGATTTGTGGTCCGCATTGGGTTTGCAACTGATGCTCGCAAGCGAAGGCCAAATGTCGCCACCGGCGCAGTTGGCATTTGATAAGGCGCGGTTAATCCGGCCCAATTATCCTGCACCATATTATTTTGCAGGGCTAGCGCGGCTCTTTGCCGGTGACCTCGACGGGGCCATTTTGCTCTGGGAAAAGACCGTGTCACTGGCGACACCGCAAGCGAAGTGGAAGGCGCGTATTGAGTCGCAACTGCAAGCGGCGAAGGCATTGCAGGTGCAGGCCGCCACCGCCCAAGCGGCGAGTGCACCTAAGTAACTGGTATAATTTATTTTTGTTATAAATGACCAGCCTTATTGCTTTGTTGTGATGGGTTGGTGGCCATGCTAATGCGCGCGCCCCGGCTGCTTCTACGGCAATCGGGGCAAACGCCGGGGAAACGAAATGGTTGGACCGCAAGCCGCAGACGATTTTGGTCATAGCGAACAAGATCATCATGAAAGTCATGCCCCGAAGGGGTCGTTGCTCGCGCTGTGCGTTGGCACAGTTGGCGTTGTGTTTGGCGACATCGGGACGAGCCCGATTTATGCCTTCCGCGAAACATTCGCCGGCCATCATCCCATCACCCCCGATCCTATGCACATCAATGGTGTGCTAAGTCTCGTTTTCTGGTCGATGATGATCGTTGTGACATTCAAATATGTCTTCACGATCATGAAAGCCGACAACAAGGGCGAGGGCGGAAGTCTTGCCCTTCTCGCGCTGATTAACCGGCAGACTGCGGGCGCAAAATGGACCGCGCCATTCGTGATGCTGGGCGTTTTCGCCACCGCCCTTTTCTATGGCGACTCCATGATTACGCCGGCGATGTCCATCCTGTCTGCGGCGGAAGGTCTGAAATATGTCAACCAGGGCTTTAGCGACTGGATCCTGCCCATATCCGTCGTGATTATCGGTGCACTTTTTGCGTTTCAGTCGCGTGGCACAGCCAAGGTTGGTGCGTGGTTTGGGCCGATTATGCTGGTCTACTTCGCAACGCTTTCCGGCCTTGGCATTATGCATCTGACAAAGATGCCGTTGATCATATTGGATGTGATCAACCCGCTAAACGCATTTTACTTTTTCTACGTTGATGGCTTCCGCGCGTTTGTCGCGATGGGCACTGTGGTACTTGCCGTTACCGGGGCCGAGGCGCTCTATGCTGATATGGGGCATTTTGGGCGGCGCCCAATCAAGTTCAGCTGGCTATTCTTCGTTCTGCCAGCGTTGATGCTGAATTATATGGGGCAGGGGGCAATGATCTTGTCGATGACGCCTGAGGAAGCCCAGCTGGCCATTCGTGATCCGTTCTTCCTGATGGTGCCAGACATCCTAAGCACGCCTGTTATCATATTGACGATTTTGGCGGCGATTATCGCCAGCCAAGCCGTGATTTCGGGTGCTTTCTCGCTGACCCAGCAAGCCATTCAATTGGGCTTCATTCCGCGCTTGAGCATTTTGCACACCAGTGAAAAAGCCGCAGGCCAGATTTACATTCCGGCAATCAACTGGGGGCTGGCGGTGATGGTCCTCTTGCTGGTGCTTTTCTTCCAGTCTTCGTCAAACCTTGCCGCTGCTTATGGCATCGCGGTTACGGGTGCGATGTTTATCGATACCTGCCTGATCGCGGTCGTGCTCTTGTCGCTTTGGAAATGGCCAAAGTGGAAAGCCATTCCGATCTTGGCGTTGTTCTTCATCGTCGACTTTGCCTATTTCGGCGCAAACCTGCTCAAGGTTCCGTCGGGTGGCTGGGTGCCGCTGCTGATTGGTTTGGTGATCTTCACCTTGCTGACGACTTGGTCACGTGGACGCGCGCTGATGCGCGAGCGTATGGCCGAAAGCACCATGCCGATGGAAATCTTCATCAAATCGGCTGCAAACAGCGCGACGCGGGTTCCCGGCACGGCGATTTTCATGGCGTCGGCCGCGAGCGGCGTTCCTTCGGCTTTGCTGCATAACATCAAGCACAACCGCATATTGCATGAACGCGTCATCATTCTCACGGTGCAAATCGAAGATGTCCCCTTTGTCGAAACGGGCGATCGGATTATCTGCAAAGACCTTGGTGAGGGTTTCTATCGCGTCAAAATGCGCTTTGGCTTTTTGGAAGAAACCAATGTGCCCGCGACCCTCGATTTGGTCGATCTGTGCGGTCCAAAGTTTGATATGATGCACACCAGCTTCTTCCTGTCGCGGCAGACGCTTATTGCGTCGAAGATCCCCGGCATGGCGATCTGGCGCGAAAAGATTTTCGCATGGATGCTGCGCAATGCCGCAAACGCCATGGAATTCTTTAAGCTGCCCAGCAATCGGGTGGTCGAACTCGGAAGCCAAGTCGAAATTTAAGCGCTAAGCGGCGGCGCGCGTGCGTTGTCGCAAAATCGCTTGAACCTTTTTGTTTCGCACAATACGAACAAAAAAGGAACTTCGATTGGAAAATCGTATGTCGGTTATGTCATTGCTTTCGGCCGCCAGCTTCGCCGATTTGAAGGAAATGTGGCAATCCGTCGATTTCGATCGGCTTGGCATCACCTTTAATGACGGCAGCAACATAGCGAGCGTATCGGGCAGTCTGCTATTTAGCGGTGTTTTTTTTTAGCTATGCGTTGCAAGCGTGCCCTGCACCAGCGGCAAGGCACCACATTTTTTGCAACGCCGATCTCTCCGATATTCAGTCTGCGGTCCACATCGATTTGGGCCCAGCGGTCGCATCTGGCCGTACTGTTCCCGCAATTGTTCAGGCTATGCTCGAACTTGGCGACGTTCTGGGCCGCAACTTGGGTATCAAGGCCGTGTTTTGGTCTCCGGCGGATGTTGTTTCCGGATATGATTATTACGCGGACGCTGTCGCGCAATATGCCGAAGGTGCGGTCTTTCCGGCGTTGTTGTGTGTCAGCTTTGACATGTCGACAATTGGTATTATGCAAACAACCGGATTGGCGTGGCTATGCGATCAGGAACTTACCTTCACGCATCCGAAGCTGCCTGCGCATGAGGCTATGCGTTATGTGGTGCGCCTTGTGCACGACCTTGCCACGCAAGGGGCATATGACCACGCACTTGAGCTGCCCGGCTTGTATGTAGATGAGGTTGTTGTTGTGACGCCCAGCCCCGATCAGGGCACAGTAAATGCAAGCTTGGTTACCGGTAACGAGGCCATAAACTCCGCCCCATAGCAAATGAGTTGCGCCATTTGGCTGGCGACTAAATGAATGCGCATAAATTTTATACTGGACGAATGTTGCTTTGAATGGCTATCGCCGCAACATAATGTCTTTGCACAGCGCGACCTTGCTTCTTCTACGACTTACACGCCCTTAGGCGTGCGTTTGATGTCGGCATCGTTCGGCAGGCCGCCTAAGGGCTTCATGAAACCCCGCCAAGTCTTAATGCCCACATAATGGGCGCAATAGCGAAGTTGCACAAAACATGATGTTATCCGATCCATCTCGTAAATACCGCGCATTCCCGCAAGTTGACCTGCCTGACCGTCAATGGCCAAATCGTACAATAGACGCACCGCCACGTTGGCTTTCGACCGACCTGCGCGACGGTAATCAGGCGCTGATCGACCCGATGGGCGCAGAGAAAAAGCGCCGGTTTTTTGATCTTCTCCTTAAAGTCGGTGTGAAGGAAATCGAAGTTGGTTTCCCAAGCTCGGGTGCGACAGATTTCGATTTCATCCGTGGTTTGGTCGATAGCGGAAGCATCCCCGATGATGTGACCATTCAGAGCCTGACGCAGTCGCGGCGCGACCTGATAGAAAAAACGTTCGAAAGCATGGCGGGCGCACCGCGTGCGATTGTGCATCTCTATAATGCCGTTAGCCCCGCTTGGCGGGACATTGTCTTCAATCTCGACAAAGCGGGCGTGAAGGCCATCGCGGTTGAAGGCGCGCATATGTTGATGGAGCAAGCCGCGCGCTTCCCAGAAACCGACTGGCATTTTGAATATAGCCCCGAAACCTTTTCGACCGCCGAGCTCGAATTCAGCCTTGAGGTGAGCGAGGCCGTGATGGAGGTTCTGAAACCGACCGCTGCGAAGCCACTGATCCTGAATTTGCCAGCGACCATCGAAGCTGCGATGCCCAATGTATATGCCGACCAGATCGAATGGATGTGCAAACATATCAGCGCGCGTGATACCGTCATCATCAGCCTGCATCCCCATAATGACCGCGGCAGCGGCATCGCCGCGGCGGAACTTGGCCTGTTGGCGGGCGGTGACCGGATCGAAGGTTGCCTGTTCGGCAATGGTGAACGGACGGGTAATGTCGACCTCGTCACGCTGGCGCTGAATATGTATACGCAAGGGCTGAACCCCGGCCTTGATTTCAGCAATATCGATGAAGTCATTCAGACCGTGGAATATTGCAATCAACTGCCGGTCCATCCCCGTCACCCATATGCCGGCGAATTGGTGTTTACGGCCTTTTCCGGATCGCATCAAGACGCCATTAAGAAAGGTTTCGCGGCGCATGAACGGCAAAACGACGAAATCTGGCGGGTTCCTTATCTGCCAATCGATCCAGCCGACTTGGGT
>JBILBJ010000092.1:0-7171 GCA_044353705.1 Sphingorhabdus sp.
CCGCTTCGCCATTTGTCGCGCGCGGCGGTGAAAGTGCGGCTTGGCCGCGCTCAGGAAGTCACCGTTCCGCGCCTGCCGTCGCGCCGTGATGAAATCGGCATGCTTGCACGCGCACTGTCCGACATGAGCATTGCCCTTCGGCAGCGTATTGACGCGACAGAAGCATTTGCAGCGGATGTCGCGCACGAAATAAAAAACCCGCTGGCTTCGTTGCGGTCGGCACTGGACGGTGCAGAGCGCATTCAAGACCCAGCGCTGCGCAAGCAACTTATGGATGTCGCAAAGGCCGATGTGCAGCGCATGGACCGTTTGATTAGCGATATTTCAGACGCCAGCCGCGTGGATTCGCAACTGGCCAAGGCAAAGTTCGAACCGATCGATTTGGGCGATATGATTGAACAATTGCTTCAGGCGCGAGAGCACCGTGGTAGCGACAAGGATGTAAATATCGCCTTCGCACGGCCACGGCGGACCATCGCCACGGTCATGGGGGAAGATGTGCGCCTCGAACGCATGCTCACCAATCTGATTGATAACGCGGTGTCCTTTTCACCGCCCGGCGCAGTCGTGGAAATATCGGCCACGCTGGCCGACGAGGAAGTGATTATTCGCATCAGCGATGAAGGCCCCGGCGTGCCTCCGCAGGAACGAGAAGCCATCTTCCGCCGGTTCCACAGTGAACGCCCACCAACGGAGAATTTCGGCAAACATAGCGGGCTCGGTTTGGCCATTGCGCGCACGATTGTTGAAGGCCACCATGGCCGCATCAATGTGCGCGATCGCGTTGATGGCAAAGGCGGGGCCTGTTTTGAAATCGCCCTTCCCTGCGCAGCGGTGGCGACCCGCTAATGCGACAGATGGTCCATGGCACAGCGATATCCATCGGGGACCATGCTGTGTTGATTATGGGCGAATCGGGCAGCGGAAAATCCGATCTCGCGCTCCGGCTGATTGATCGGGGTGCCATTTTGATCAGCGATGATGTCGTGTTTTTGGAAACCCGTGACAACGCCCCAATACTTACCGTCGCTCCCAATATCGCCGGAAAGATCGAAGTGCGCGGCGTCGGCATCTTTAACGTCGATTTCATAGCGTCTGCGCCGCTTCGCCTCGTTGTAGAGTTCGTAGATGCACCAGACAGATTACCTGAAGACATTGCGCACACCGCCATTGGTGGTTACGTCGTTCCCGTGTCCAAGCTAAATCCGTTTGAACACAGCAGCGCAATCAAGGTCGAATATGCGTTGCGGGCAGTTCTCGATAGTGGCGTCCTGCCCGAATGTGTATCCGTCAAAGAAAGCTTGCCATCGTGAACGCCAAAACAGCCTCTATCCCGCAAACAATATTGATTGTGACGGGCGTTTCTGGCGCAGGTAAAACCACCGTTCTGAAGGCGCTTGAGGATTTAGGCTGGGAAGCGGTCGACAATTTTCCGATCCGCCTTGCCGGCCAGTTACTTGAAATACCCGTCACCGGTCGTCAGGCGAGCCTCGATATCCCGATAGCCATTGGCTTTGACAGCCGGACCCGCGGCTTTGAAGCCCAAACGCTTATTCAGCAGATCAAACAGCTGCAGAACCAGCCCAACCTGACCATCAGGACGCTGTTTCTCGATTGTGCAGGTGTTGAAATTGAACGCCGTTATGCAGAGACGCGTCGCCGCCACCCCGCCGCACCTGACCGCCCTGCCATGGACGGCATCGCGATTGAACGCACGTTGATGGAGCCATTTCGTCAGTGGGCAGACACGGTCATCGATACCAGCAAGCTGTCCGCATATGACCTGCAACAAGCGATCCGCGAGCAGTTCAACAACGAAGCATCGCCACATTCCGTCATTACCATAACAAGCTTTGGCTATTCACGCGGCATTCCGCACAATGCCGATCTGGTTTTTGACCTGCGGTTCCTGCGCAATCCGCATTGGGACAATATACTTCGGCCGCTGACGGGGTTGGATGAAGGTGTATCGCATTATGTCGAAGCTGACCCGGCCTATAACGCGGCGATGGAAAAAATACGCGACCTGCTCCGCTATCTTTTGCCGCTCTATGACGCGCAAGGTAAGGCCTATGTCAACATCGCCTTTGGCTGCACCGGTGGGCGGCACCGATCGGTTCATGTTGCCGAACAATTTGGCCGTTGGTTGCGCGAAGATGGATTTGCTCCGGCGGTCAACCATCGCAATCTGACCTCAAGACCGATTGACGCAATTGAGGAGCCTGCTAACGGCGCAAATAAGAATAGCGCTCCTCAGGGTAACGACATCACATGATCGGTTTGATTTTAGTCACACATGGCAAGCTTGCGGACGAATTTCTCGTCGCGCTCGAGCATGTTGTTGGCCCACAAAAAAACATCGCCACCATTTGCATTGGTCCGCATGATGACATGGAGGCCCGCCGCAATGAAATCGCGGCGGCCATTAAGTCGGTTGATTCAGGAAAAGGCGCGATAATCCTCTCCGATCTTTTTGGCGGAACGCCCTCAAATCTGGCCATCTCGCTGCTGGAAAGCGGCCGTGTGGAAGTGATAGCCGGCGTAAACCTGCCCATGCTGATCCGCCTCGATAGCGCCCGCAAGAACTTGGATGTGAAAGAGGCTGTCGCCGCTGCGCGTGAAGCCGGCCGAAAATATATCAGCGTGGCTTCGGAAGTGCTTGAGGCATCGAAATGACCCGCCTCAGCCGGTCTACAACAATTGTGAATGTGAAAGGGCTGCATGCCCGCGCCAGCGCAAAATTTGTCACCTTTGTAAGCCGGTTGCCCGAGGGCATTAAGGTTGAAGTCGAAAAAGACGGTCAACTCGTCACGGGCACATCCATCATGGGCCTGATGATGCTGGGTGCTGCAAAGGGCAGTGAAATTACCATTCACGTCGAAGGTGACCAGGCAGAGCCCGCTATTGAAAAACTCATCGGGCTGGTTGTCGACGGCTTTGGCGAAGACTGATGCGCCGTGAGATTACCGGATTTTCCAATCCGCTTCTGAAGGAAATCCGCGGACTGCGGGAAAAGAAATTGCGGAAACGTGCCGGGCTGTTTCTCGCCGAAGGCCTCCGCATCATGACCGAAGCGCGCGAAGCGGGTTTTCTTCCCGAAATGCTGTTCCGGGTCAAAGACCGGCCAGTACACGCGCTGGAAATCGCGCTTGAGGACGAGGTGCTACGCAACGGCGGGGACGTCATTGAAACCAGCGCCGACATCATGGCGAAACTGTCCGGCAAAGATAATGCTCAGGCCGTCGTCGGTGTTTATCGTGACCATGGCACCGCGCTTGCCGATATAGAGCGCGCGACGGCGCCGATCTGGCTCGTGGCGCAAGCGATGCGCGACCCGGGCAATTTGGGGACAATGTTGCGGACCGGCGACGCTGTCGGCGCAGGCGGGCTTATCCTCATTGATGACTGCACGGACCCGTTTTCGGTTGAGGCCGTCCGCGCAAGCATGGGCGCGGTTTTCACGCAAAAGATCGTCCAGTGCCGATGGGACGAGTTTATGACGTGGTTGCGCGCGGGCGATGGCCAGCTGGTCGGCACAAGCCTGCAAACCGACACGGATTATCAGGCTGCGCACTACAGTAGCCCTTGCTTCATCCTGACGGGCAACGAAGCGCAGGGTCTGCCCGACGATTATGAAGGTCAGTGCGACTTGCTCGTCAAAATGCCGATGCATGGCAAGGCCGACAGCTTAAACGCCGCGGTCGCCACAGCGGTCATGGCGTATGAAGTGCTGAACCAGTTTCGCCGTCCAGCGCGCGGCTGACGTTCGCCAGAGCTATCACTCCGCGGCTTCGCGTCCGTCGGCAATCTGCGCGTTCACTTCGTCATCACCATAACGCGGTAGCGCCTCAACCGACGGGATATCTTCCAATTCGCGCTTGCCGGTTTCGACATTGAGTTCTGCAAATTTCCGACCCGTCGACATGACATTGCGTTCAAAACTGCCCACGAACTTATTATAATTATTCACCGCCGAGGACAGCCCGCTGCCCACCGATTTCAAATGCTGCGCGGCAACGGCAATGCGGTCGTACATTTCCTTGCCAAGCGCACCAATCTGCTTGGCTTCGCGCGCGAGGCCCTCTTGCCGCCACACGCTGGCAACGGTCCGCGCAATCGCAACCAGATTGGTCGGCGTCGCCAACAACACTTTCTTGTCAAAGGCAAAGTCCCACAATTGCGGTTCATGCTCGAGCGCTGCCGCCAGAAAATGTTCGCCGGGGACAAACATAATCACATAATCGGGCGCGTCTTCAAACTGGTCCCAATAGGCTTTGCGCGACAGGCCATCGATGTGGTTTTTCATCGACTGTGTGTGCCGCGTCATGGCGACGGCGCGGACGTCGTCATCCACGGAGGCAAAAGCGTCTTGGTAATCGTTCAAAGACACCTTGGCGTCGATAACCAACGTCCGTCCGCCCGGCACGTGAATGACCGCGTCCGGACGCAGGCGAAGGCCATCGCCTGCATCAATGCTGGTTTCCAGGTCGAAATCGACATGTTCCGATAAGCCACAGCTTTCCAAAACATTCTTCAACTGCTGCTCGCCCCAGCGGCCCCGCGCTTTAGGGGCATTGCGCAACGAGTTCATCAGGCCAGAGGCAACGTTGGACACGCGTTCCTGCCCAAGCCGCATTTCGCCAATCAACCCCTTCAGATCGCCATAAGCTTCCGTGCGGTCTTTCTCAATTTTGCCAACTTGCTCTTCATAGGCTTTCAGCTTGTCACCCACTGGTCCCAAAAGCTGCTTCAAACGCTCTTCATTCTTTTCACCGGCCTGATGAAAACGTTCATCGGCGCGTTGAAGAAATGCCGCTTGCGCCTCGCCCAACAGTTTTTGGCCAATCTCGCCAAACTGCGCCGACAAGGTTTCTTTTGCCTGACCCAGCACCGCGATTTGTTCGTCAAAACCGCGCTCACGTTCTTCTAGGCTGGTTTCAAGGCGCGCTAACCGGTCCTTTGCGCTGTCCCGCTCCACCACGACCTGATCGAGCATGGAACGCAGTTGCACGGTGGTTTCCTGCCCTGCCCGGCTTTCACGTCCGCCTGCAAACCAGCCGAGCACAAGCCCGACCAGCAGAGTAAGCACAACGATGATGATGACGACTAAAGGCTCCACCACAGCACTCCAAATATAGAACGAATGCGGAACATAGCCTATGGCAGGCTTAGGTCAAGCGGCTTCGGTTTGCGCCCGCCGTGCCCTTTTTACGCGCGCATAGCTCATGGCGCTAAACGGCAGCAGTCCTGCATAAATTATCGTCGCCCCGATCATCGCAACCCAAGGGGCAGCAACCAAGGTCGCGGCAAACAAACCAACAGTGGCGAGTGCCATAAAGCGCAGGCTGCGGCGGACCTTGATCGACGCCCAGCTGTAGGTGGCGACATTGGAAACCATCAAGACCGCGCACAGGAGCAACCACGGCCCAAGAAAGCGATAGTCACGCACCCATTCTGCACCGGTTTCGAACCAAATCATCATCGGCAGCAAGGCTAACGCCGCGCCGGGCGGCGATGGGACGCCGGTGTTAAATCCCGCCAATTTATGTGGCTGGTTTTCGGTATCGATGCGGGCATTGAAACGTGCAAGCCGAAGCGCAGCACACAACACGAAAAATACAGAGATGGTCCAGCCAAAGCGCGGCATATCCTGCAGCACCCACATGTACATGACCAGCGCCGGAGTCGCACCGAAAGCAATGACATCCGAAAGCGAATCCAGCTCCGCACCAAAGCGGCTTTCGCCTTTCAACATCCGGGCGACGCGGCCATCCATGACATCAAGCACGCCTGCAATAACCATCGCGGCGACAGCATTTTCCCAGCGGCCCTGCATCGCAAACCATGCCCCCGAGAGGCCAGTGCACAAGGCAAGCGCCGTGATCGCATTTGGTGCGAGCGCCCGTAACGGAATGCCGGGGCGGGAGGAAAAATCGTTCATTAGTGTGCGACGGCAATCAAATCTTGATCAACGCCCAAGTCCGCGATAACCGTTTCGCCCGCAACGCACCGCTGCCCCTTAATGACGCGCGACGATGTCCCATGCGGCAAATACACGTCCACGCGGCTGCCAAAGCGGATAAGGCCAATACGTTGGCCATTGGCCACGCTATCGCCTTCTTTGACAAAGGCAACGATACGGCGGGCGACAAGGCCAGCGATCTGCGTAAAGCCGATACGCACGCCGTCGCTGCGTTCAACCAAGAAGTGCTGACGTTCGTTTTCTTCGCTCGCTTTATCAAGGTCCGCGTTCAAAAACTTGCCGGCGATGTACACAACGCGCTTGATCGTGCCGCGGATAGGCGTCCGGTTAATATGCACGTCAAACACGCTCATAAAAATGGAAACCCGCGTCATCGGCTGATCGCCAAGCCCGTCTGACCCGCGCAATTCTGCCGGTGGCAGGACTTGTTCGATCAGGGTTACAAGGCCATCTGCGGGCGAAACCACAAAGCGGTCGTCAATGGGTGTTGCACGGACTGGATCGCGAAAGAAAGCGAGTGTCCATATGGTCACTGCGCCCATGGGCCACGCGAGCGTTTCCCATGCCATAAATGCAAAAAACAGGGTGATGCCAGCTGCGATCAGGCCAAATTTACGGCCTTCGGGGTGAACAGGTGGAAACGACCATTTCGCGACCCCGGTGCCCCGGTTTGTCAGTTCTTGTCTACTCATAGACTTTAGCTAGGGGATGACGGCGCATATGACAACCTTTGATGCCGTTTCCGGCAATTTCCGACAATTACGCTAGCCAGTTGAACATATGGCAGACTTTGCTATGGCACCGTTCAACATCAAGACTCCCCAATGGAAAGTGCTTTCTGACATGGCAAAAATTAAGGTCAAAAATCCGGTTGTCGAACTCGATGGCGACGAAATGACTCGCATCATCTGGGAATGGATCAGGGAACGTCTCATCCTGCCATATCTCGATATTGACCTGAAATATTATGACCTTGGTATGGAATATCGCGACAAGACCAATGACAAGGTCACCGTTGATTCCGCCAACGCAATCCGCGAATTCGGTGTCGGCGTAAAATGCGCGACCATCACACCAGATGAAGCACGCGTGGAAGAATTCGGCCTGCAGAAAATGTGGAAGTCGCCAAACGGCACCATCCGCAATATTTTGGGCGGCGTTGTTTTTCGTGAACCCATCGTCATCGAA
>JBILBJ010000093.1:0-7037 GCA_044353705.1 Sphingorhabdus sp.
GCATCGCTGCATACGTGGGAGCCGTGGGTCCAGATATTGGGCAAGGAATATCGTATCATTTCGATGGACCTTCCCGGCCATGGCCTGACCGGGCAAAATCCATCCGGTACCTATGACGCCGCGACCTATGTCGGGGTCGTCGACAGATTGCTGACACGGCTGAATGTCACAAAGGCCATAATCGGCGGCAACTCAATGGGTGGCGGCGTTACATGGCTGTACACACTCACGCACCCCGAAAAGGTCGAAGCGATGTTGCTGGTGGATGCCAGCGGCCAGCCTTCTGCCAAATCTGGTAATATCCCAATCGGTTTCCGTTTGATGCGGATGCCGGTTATCAAAGAGGCCGCGCGCTTCATTGCCCCACGCAGCATTTTTGAAGCCAGCGTCAAAACATCGATGAGCGTCCAATCAAAAATCGACGCACAACTGGTCGACCGCTATTGGGAACTCAACCGCTATCCCGGCAACCGCGAAGCAACGATGAAGCGCTTTGCCAACGTGCAAAACATGCACGCCGGCAACACAGAGAAGCTGGCGACAATCAAGGTGCCTGCGATGATCATGTGGGGAGAAGAGGATAACCTCATCCCCGTAAGTGCTGCGCGGTGGTTCGCGGACGCCTTGCCGCAAGCCAAGCTGATCATTTATTCGGGCGTAGGCCACATCCCGATGGAAGAAATTCCGGAGAAGAGTGCTGCCGACGTAAAAGCATGGCTGGATAGCTTGCCACTACCAGCGGCTTAAACTTCGAGCATAATTTTCCCAACATGCGCGCCGGATTCCATATAGGCGTGGGCTCCGGCGGCATCGGCCAAGGGAAATATCCGGTCCATTTCGGGCCGCAACGCGCCATCGCACACCATTGGCCAAACCGTGGTGGATATTTCATGCGCCAGCAAAGCCTTAAACTCTGCAGTGCGCGGACGTAGCGTCGATCCGGTAAGCGTCAACCGGCGGGACATGATATAGGCCATATTGAGCTCAGCGGTCATCCCGCCTTGGACCGCAATGGTCACATGGCGGCCATCTTCGCGCAGACACTGAAGATTGCGCGCAACATAACCACCTGCGACCATGTCCAGAACGAGATGCACGCCAGCGCCGTTGGTAATCGTTTTTACTTCAGCGACAAAATCTGTGCTGTTGTAATTTATGGCATGATCCGCGCCGATTGCCTTTGCAGCGGCGCATTTGTCGTCCGACCCGCAGGTCACAATGACATTGAGATCGAACAATTTACCCAATTTGATCGCCATGGTTCCAATGCCGCTCGTGCCGCCATGGATAAGGACCGTTTCGCCGGGAGCCGCGTAGCCGCGTTCAAACACATTGTGCCACACGGTGAACAGCGTTTCAGGCAATGCCGCAGCTTCAGCCATTTCCATTCCGGCTGGAACGGGCAAGCAAACATCGGCGCGGGCAATGCAATATTCGGCATATCCGCCGCCCGATACCAACGCACATTGGCGCGTGCCCAATAATTCGCGGGACACGCCCGCACCCACCGACACAATAACGCCCGATACCTCAAGTCCGGGCAGATCGCTCGCGCCTGGCGGCGGCGGATATAGACCTTTGCGTTGAATGACATCCGGCCTGTTTACGCCGGCAAAGGCAACCTTCAAAAGCAGCTCACCATCGCCAGGGCTTGGCACTGGCCGCTCTGCCGCGATCAGTACTTCAGGGCCACCCGGCGTCGAAATCTCGATAGCCGTCATCAATTCAGGCAGTTTTTCCATGTCTATTGCACCCCCATGTCAATTGAGATGCCTTTTAGGCAAGCATCATATTGACAGCAACCGCTCATGGGTAAAATATGAACCATGGAAATCGACGACAATCTACCGTTACGCCGGGACGACCCACTCAACAATCTTGTGAAGCAGGATATTGACGCCCTTTCTGTTGCAGAACTGGAGGCCCGCATCGCTGCTTTAAAGGCAGAAATTGTTCGCTGTGAGGGTAAGATAGCCTTTGCCAGCAAGCATCGCAGTGTTGCCGACGCGTTGTTCAAAAAATAAGCGTCAGATGGCACAAATCGTTCCCACATTATGAAGAAACTGGGGATGAAAACCGTTATCTGACTCATGTTGCTTGAAAGCAAAGAAGGCCGCGCCAATATAGTGCTCAAGCGACAGCGACTCATTTAAGGGAGACGATAACATGCCATCATTTGCGGAGTCGCTGGAAGCAACGCTTCACAACGCATTGAAACACGCAGGCGACCGTGCGCATGAATATGCGACGCTTGAGCATTTGCTGCTCGCACTCATCGATGATGCAGATGCGGCAAAGGTTATGCAGGCATGCGGCGTCGACTTGGGCGAACTGTCCGACATCATCATCACTTATCTCGACACCGAGCTCGAAAGTTTGCGGGTCGAAGGCAAGGTAGACCCCTCCCCCACCAGCGGCTTCCAACGCGTGGTTCAGCGCGCGATACTGCACGTCCAAAGCTCGGGCAAAGATGTCGTGACGGGCGCCAATGTTTTGGTGGCCCTGTTCTCCGAACGCGAAAGCTACGCTGTCTATTTCCTGCAACAGCAGGATATGAGCCGCCTCGACGCCGTTTCATATATCAGCCATGGCATTGGCAAGGACGGCAAACTTGCCGAGCCGCGCCCCGTCTCTGGTTCCGAGCAAAAGGGCGAAGAGCCCGAGGATACAAAGGCGAAGAAGGACAAGAAAGAGGGTGCGCTTGATCAGTTCACCGTCAATCTAAACGAAAAAGCCAAGCAAGGCCGCATTGATCCGCTCATCGGCCGCGCGGCTGAGGTTGATCGCACGGTGCAGATTTTGTGCCGCCGGTCAAAAAACAACCCATTATATGTCGGCGAACCCGGCGTTGGCAAAACGGCCATCGCCGAAGGTCTGGCGCGCCGTATCGTTGAAAAGCAGGTGCCAGAAGTATTGTTGCCCGCGGTGATTTATTCACTCGATATGGGCGCGCTTTTGGCCGGTACCCGCTATCGTGGTGATTTCGAAGAGCGGCTAAAGGCCGTGGTGTCCGAACTCGAAAAGCTGCCCGACGCGATATTGTTTATTGACGAAATCCACACTGTGATCGGCGCGGGCGCAACCAGCGGCGGCGCGATGGATGCGTCCAACTTGCTGAAGCCTGCTTTGTCCGGCGGTACTATTCGTTGCATCGGTTCGACGACATACAAGGAATTCCGCAACCATTTCGAAAAAGACCGCGCGTTGCTGCGCCGGTTCCAAAAGATCGACGTCAACGAGCCGAGCATTGAGGATACCATCAAAATCCTCGCTGGCCTGCGGTCCGCATTCGAAGAGCATCATAAGGTGAAGTACACGCCAGAGGCCATTAAGGCCGCGGTTGAACTGTCATCGCGCTACATCAATGACCGCAAGCAACCAGATAAAGCCATTGACGTCATTGACGAGGTTGGCGCGATGCAAATGCTGGTTGCACCGTCAAAGCGTCGGAAGCTGATCACCGCGCGCGAGATTGAGGCTGTTATCGCCACCATCGCCCGCATTCCGCCAAAGCAGGTGTCATCGGATGACAAGACTGCCCTCGGTACGCTTGAAGCGGATCTGAAGCGCGTTGTGTTTGGACAGGACAAGGCCATTGAGGTGCTTGCCAGCGCCATCAAGCTCAGCCGTGCAGGCTTGCGTGACACCGAAAAGCCCATCGGCAGCTATTTGTTCAGCGGCCCCACGGGCGTCGGCAAAACCGAAGTCGCGCGTCAGCTCGCCTCCATCCTCGGCATTCCGCTTAAGCGTTTCGACATGTCCGAATATATGGAGCGCCACAGCGTCAGCCGCCTGATCGGTGCGCCTCCGGGCTATGTCGGTTTTGACCAAGGCGGTCTGCTGACCGATGCCGTCGACCAAAGCCCGCACAGCGTGTTGTTGCTCGACGAAATCGAAAAAGCGCATCCTGATCTATTCAACATTCTGCTTCAGGTCATGGATAATGGCCGTCTGACGGACCATCATGGCAAGACCGTTGATTTCCGGAATGTCATTTTGATTATGACAACCAATGCGGGTGCCAGCGACATGGCCAAAGAAGGCATTGGTTTCGGCAATAACATCAGCAAGGAAGATGCTGGAGACGAGGCCGTAAAAAAGATGTTTGCGCCGGAATTCCGCAACCGTCTGGATGCAACCGTGCCATTTGGTTATCTGCCAACGGACGTTGTAGCGCGCGTTGTCGACAAGTTCATTCTACAGCTTGAACTGCAACTCGCCGACCAGAATGTGCACATCAAACTGGACGACGAAGCGCGCGCATGGCTCACCGAACGTGGCTATGACAAGCTATATGGCGCACGGCCAATGGGGCGCCTGATCCAAGAGAAGATCAAACAGCCGCTTGCTGAGGAGCTTCTGTTTGGAAAACTCGTGCATGGCGGCGAAGTGGCTGTGCACATGAAGGACGGCGCACCAAGTTTTGAAGTAACGCCCGCAGCACCCAAGGCCACAAAGCCTAAGGCGCCGAAGAAGAAGATCGTAAAAAAGGCAAGCAAGGCCGAATAAAGCGCCTAATTCTGCCCGACTGGAAGCAGTTGGGCAGAAGGCCCTATACCGTTAAATAATTCGGGCTCGGTTCCAGTCATCCAGACCTGCGCGCCGGTTTCCGCGAGTAACGCAAACAATGCGGCGCGTCGTGACGGATCGAGATGCGCGGCAACTTCATCCAGAAGCAGGATTGGCGGTGCCTGACGCTGCGCGGACACCAGTGCGGCGTGCGCAAGGATGAGCGATAGCAATAAGGCTTTTTGCTCGCCCGTCGAACACTGCTCCGCCATTTGGCCGGAATCCTTATGTATGACGTCGAGGTCCGCGCGATGTGGGCCAAATAATGTGCGCCCGGCGGCGGCGTCACGGTTGCGGCCCTGACGCCAGATCACGGCCAGATCCGCCTCTGTTGGGCCGGCCTTATCGACAAGGCTGATCAGCGGAACCGCAAAGGGCCCCGAAGGCGCGCTTTGCAATTGGTCGCGCAGGGCATCAACCAAGCCGGTACGCGCAGCTTGAATGGCGTGGGCGCTCTCCACCATCTGTTGTTCAAGGGCATCCAACCAAAGCGGGTCGGCGGGCACGGTCCCTGACAACAGCTTGTTCCGCTGCTGCATGGCCTTTTCATAGCGGCTGCTGTGACGGGCATGGTGAGGACTTAGTGCCAGCACAAGGCGGTCTAAAAACCGGCGCCGCGCGGCGGAACCATCTGCAAACAGGCGATCCATCGCGGGCGTAAGCCAAATGACCGAAAGCCATTCCGCGAGGCTGTTAATGGACGCGTTGCTTTCGTTCACACGGACTTTCCGGCGCTCGGGCTGCTCCGCGCTCACACCCGTTCCAATGACATTTCCCGACACTTCAGCAACGATGGCAAATCCACCGCCACCGCCAGCGCGGACCATATCCGACATTGCGGCACGGCGAAGGCCGCGCCCCGGCACCAACAGCGAGACTGCCTCTAGGATGTTCGTCTTGCCCGCACCATTTGACCCATGAAGCGCAATGAACTGCGCATTGGGACAGATCTCAAGCGCGGCATGGTTGCGAAAATCATTCAAGGATAGGCGGGACAAGACCATATAAACTGCCTGCTATAGTGGCATGTTCCGGTCAAGCCGCTTGTCGGAAAATCGCCAAACCAAATATTGGCATTTTTTCCCAACATATGAAATTGTTTCACGTCCGTTCGATACCAAGAACCGACCTAACTATATGATTTTATGAAATACATCCAATTTGGCACGGCCTGTGCAAACTATCCCGCATGGCCGGAATAGTCCGGTAGATTTTACAGGAACGTCACATGACACAATATGCACGCACCCAAATCGTTTCAGCTTTTGCCGCGGTACTTTGCGCTGTCATCACTATCGGTATCAGCGTTGCACCAGCCGTCGCACCTGCTGCAGCTATCGTTGCTTAAACACATTAACGCAGTTCAAAACAAGGGAGTGAAGACATGACACGTTTAACATTGGACAAAACCAATAAGAAAATTCTCGGCGTATGTGCCGGATTGGCCAACTGGTCCGGCATCGACGCGATGATCATTCGCCTGATTTTTGCGGTCGCCACCGTGGTTGGCTTTGGCTCACCTGTCCTGATCTACATCCTGCTGGCGATGATACTCGACTAAATTCGATTATTTCGCTACCGACTATCGGAGGATCAAGGGATCAGGAGCCACCGATGGCCGGGGACGTTTTTGACAGTGGAGGTCACGACGATCGCGCATTTACGCGTAACGGGGTCGCCATAACAGCAAGCGTCCGCGAACATGGCGGAGGTCGACAACAGGTTGAAGTTGTCGACCTATCCCAAGCGGGGTTTCGCATGCGGACGGCATCTTTCATTGCCCCTGACCGGATAATATTCCTGACATTGCCCGGGTATAACCAGCTCGAAGCCCGCATCGCATGGCATGACAATGAATATTATGGCTGTGAATTTGTCCAAAGACTGCATGCGGCCGTGTACGACGACATCGTCCGCAGATATCCGTCGCTCAACGTGCGCAGTTAAGCGTTAAATTCCCTCGCCTCTTGCGGGCGTTACCGGACCTAGCCAACCTTGCGCACAAAAACCGACCCCGCCGAATAACCCGCGCCAAATGAGCAAATAAGGCCAAGGTCGCCTGCTTTCAGGTCCTGATTATGCTTATGGAACGCGATTATCGACCCTGCGCTTGAGGTGTTGGCATAGGTGTCGAGAACCGTTGGGCTCTCATCCTCAACGGCTTCATGCCCGAGCACCTTTTGCGCGATAAGCCGGTTCATTCCGGTATTGGCCTGATGCAGCCACAAGCGACGCAAATCTGACCCTGACAGGCCAAGGCTTTCGGCGTGTTCAAGGATCATCTGCCCAACCATTGGTACGACTTCTTTGAAAACCTTCCGGCCTTCCTGAACGAACAATTTGTCGTTGCGCGGTCCGCTCTGATCGACAAGGCCATTGCCATCCGCGCGGTTCAAAAATCCAAAGTTGTTGCGGATATTGTTCGAAAACTGGGTTTTCAAACGCGTGCCCAAAATTTCCCAATGCTG
>JBILBJ010000094.1:0-7008 GCA_044353705.1 Sphingorhabdus sp.
GCATATCAGCCGCATAGACCTTATCGGCCGCGATGCCATCGTTCTGCGCGATGGACAGCAAGTCACTGAATTCCGCGAAGGCCTGTTGCCTTGGGCGCTGCAGACACCGACCGCTTTGGTGTTCGACGAATATGACGCTGGCCGTCCGGACGTGATGTTCGTTATCCAGCGCGTGTTGGAGACCGAGGGCAAGTTGACGCTGCTCGACCAGAACCGCGTCATTCGTCCGAACCCCTATTTCCGCCTGTTCGCGACGGCCAACACTGTTGGTCTTGGCGACACAAGCGGGCTGTATCACGGCACGCAAGCGATCAACCAGGGTCAGATGGACCGCTGGAACATCGTCGTTGGCCTGAACTATCTGCCCGCGCAGGTCGAAAGCGAAATCGTTTTGGCCAAGGCATCGGGCACCGATGCCGCGACCGTCGCCAACATGGTGAAGGTCGCCGAAATGACGCGTCAGGGCTTTATCAATGGCGATATTTCAACCGTCATGAGCCCACGGACCGTCATCACATGGGCCCAAAACACCGCCATTTTCAAAAATGTCGGCTTTGCGTTCCGCCTGTCGTTCCTCAACAAATGTGACGATGCAGAACGCGCTTTGGTCGCAGAATATTATCAGCGCGTCTTTGGTCAGGATCTGCCCGAAAGCGTTGTTGGAAAGTCGTAAGCAATTTGGCCATTTCGCCGAAACACCGTTGAAGGGACCATTTATGAAACGCACTGCTCTTATTCTGGCGCTCGCACTTAGCGCATCGCCTGCATTTGCTGCGCTCAAGCCCGGCACACGCGCAACCGATTTCACCACGCAAGCTGTTTTGGCGGGCGACGTTTACAGCTATAATTTGAACAAGGCCCTGAAACGCGGCCCTGTCGTTCTATATTTCTATCCCAAGGCATTCACCGCGGGCTGCACTGTAGAGGCGCATGAATTTTCCGAAGCAGCCGATGATTTTGCAGCCTATGGCGCATCGATCATTAGCATGTCGGCGGACAATATCGACACGTTGAAGCGTTTTTCGGTGGAGGCATGCCGCAACAAATTCACCGTTGGTATCGCGTCCAAACCGGTCATCAAAAACTATAAGGTCAGCCTGCCCATCATGGGCGGATCGAACCGCACGACCTATGTGATTGCGCCTGATGGAAAGGTGTTGTTCGCTTATTCCGAACTGGGCGTGAAGGGGCATGTGTCCGGCGCATTGAACGCGGTAAAGGCATGGCGCGCAGCCAATCCTAAAGGGAAATAATGCGCAAAGCTCCCCTTCTCCTTTTGCCGATGCTGCTGGCTGGCTGCACTGTGGCTGTCGAATATGGCGACATTCCGCACAATGTGCTGGCGGAAAACCCGCGCTGTAATCCGGCGCAAAATGACAGCGCTTCGGTCAGCGGAAAAGAGTATTTCATCGTCACCAGCCGCCTGCCCGATTGTCGTGGCGACAATATTAAACTGACCAACCATCGTGCAGACCGCGTTCGATTTGGCCGGTTCTCGCCGCCAGAAACGGTCAAGCCCGCCAAGGGCGACAAGCAGTTGGTGGTGCCTGTCGCGTTTCAGCCGGAAGACGCATGGTGGGATGGTCTGCGTGATGCCGCGAACCTGCGCAACGGCCGCGTCCTTTTATATGTGCATGGCTATCGCGAAAAATTGCAAACCACCGCCCGCGACGCCGTCCAAATTGGCGCGATGAGCAATTTTGACGGCCCGATTATCCATTATAGCTGGCCATCACAGGGCAATCTGTTGAGCTACGCCGTTGACGAAACCAACATGTATTGGGACCAGCGCAATTTCCGGAACTTCCTGACCAAATTGGCGCGAACCGAATGGGTCAAGGAAATCGTGATTGTCTCGCATTCGCTTAGCGCACGGCTTGTCACGCCTGCCGTGGAATATGTCGACCGCACATCAAGCAATGCGGATTCCAGCAATATTTCCAATATCATATTGGCCTCGCCGGATGTTGATCGTGAAGATTTCGAACGCGATATCGCTGAAGAAGTCTTGGCCGCCCGCCGCGTCAACAACGACCGGCGCGTGACCGTCTACGCTTCTCTCAGCGACCGGGCCCTTGCCGTGTCGCGCGCTGTGCATGGCTATCCGCGTTTGGGATCACCTTATTGCTTCAGTCCGTTCGAAGCCAAGGATTTGAAAGCCAAAGGACTGCCGCAGCGTTGCTTTGCAACAAAGACCAAATATGAGACAGAGCCTGCCAAAACGGGTTTTACGATCATTGATACCACCGACGTATCGGGCGGCGGCGCTGGCCATAGCGATTATTTGCGTAGCCTTGCCGTGTGCAAGGATTTTGCGGCGGTCGTGAATGGCGCGCGGACAACCGAAGATCGCGTTGCCACTGCGCAAGCGCATGTCTTTACGCTGCGCGCGCCGGTGAAGCCGACGAAAGAACAGATTGCAGCGGCATGTAAGCGGGTGGCGGATTGATGGCGAACGAATCTCCACTTGAACAGTTCAAACAAGTCCTGACCGGCACCGCCCGCGCACTCGCGCATGAGCCGGAGATTGAACTTGCGTTCACCGCCGACGCGCCGACGCAAGCGGGCAAAAATTTCAAAGTGCCCATGCCCGGCCGGTTGCTGCCGCCTGACCAAGTCGCCGAAGCACGTGGCTTTGCCGACAGCTTCTCGTTGAAAATCAAGCACCATAATGCGGCGCGCCATGCCGCCTTGCGTCCATCCGAAGTCATTGCTGGCGCCGCATTTGACGCCGTGGAAAATGCACGCGTTGAGGCATTGGGTTCCCGCAATATGGCGGGCATCGCCGCAAATCTGGGCCACGCGCTTGAACTCAAATTGCGCACCGACCCGATCAGCCGCGCGCAGTCCGCTGACGAAGTTCCGATTTCGACCGCATTATCGCTTATCGTGCGCGAACGCCTGACGGGCGCGCCGATACCGGACGCCGCGGTTGCTGGCGTTGATATGCTGCGCGGCTGGATTGAGGAAAAGGCAGGCAGCGACCTGGACGCGCTTGCCCTCGCGCTTGATGATCAGGGTGCATTTGCCGCGCTCACGCAATCGATGCTGGAGCATCTGAACCTGACCGAAGGCGACGTCGATCCGTCCGATGCGGATGAAGGCGGCGATGATGCCGAGGACAGCCAAGACCAAGATGGCGACAGCGACGATGATGGCGAAGGCGAAGCTGGCCAAGCCGAAGCGCGCGCTGAACCACAACAGGGCGAAGGCGAAGAAACCGAGGCCGATTATGACGGCGAGGATATGGACGATCAGGACGGTTCCGACGGCGAAATGGGCGATGACGGCATGCAGCCCGTCACCCCGCAGCGCCGCAATTGGGATCATCTGCCGCAAAGTGATTACAAAATCTGGTCGACCAAATATGACGAGACCATCACCGCGACCGAGCTTGCCGACGAAGAAGAGCTGAACCGGCTGCGCGCCTATCTCGACCAGCAATTGTCCAACCTGCAATCGGTGGTGACAAAGCTCGCCAACCGTCTGCAACGCCGCCTGATGGCGCAGCAAAACCGCAGTTGGGATTTCGATCAGGAAGAAGGCATGATCGACGCAGCGCGGCTCGCGCGCATCGTCGTCTCGCCGGGCAGTTCACTGTCCTACAAGGTCGAACGCGAAACCGATTTCCGCGATACCGTGGTGACCTTGCTTATAGACAACAGCGGCTCGATGCGAGGACGGCCAATCAGCATCGCGGCGATCAGCGCCGACATATTGGCACGCACGTTGGAACGCTGCGGCGTGAAAACCGAAATTTTGGGCTTCACCACCCGTGCGTGGAAAGGCGGCCAAGCGCGTGAAGATTGGCTCGCGGCTGGACGGCAACCCATGCCCGGCCGCCTCAACGACTTGCGCCACATCGTCTACAAAAAAGCTGATGAGCCATGGCGTCATGCCAAGCGCAACCTTGGCCTGATGATGCGCGAAGGCTTGCTGAAAGAGAATATCGACGGCGAAGCTTTGCTCTGGGCGCACAACCGCCTGATCGCCCGCGCCGAGGATCGCCGCATTTTGATGGTCATTTCCGACGGCGCGCCCGTTGATGACAGCACCTTGTCGGTCAACCATGGCGGCTATCTGGAACAGCATTTGCGGAAGGTTATCGAGATGATCGAAACGCGCTCCCCTGTGCAATTGGTCGCGATCGGTATCGGCCATGATGTCACCCGTTATTACAAACGCGCCGTCACCATCATGGACGTTGAACAATTGGGCGGCACGATGATCGAACAACTCGCCGGCTTGTTTGACGAGGAATAGGCTTGCCTTTCACCCAGCTACGCCGCGGCGTGAGCAAGCGATCCGCTGGCACGGGTTTCAAAACATTACCGTAGCCCTGAGCAGCAGGCAGCGCCTGCGTCCGTCGAAGGGCGCTTCTCGACAGCGGCGCAACACCGATAAGCGCCCTTCGACAGGCTCAGGGCTACGGTGAGTGTTGACGATTCCAATTTGGCAACGCAAGGAACCATCCATGTCCGAGCTTAAACTCTTCAACAGCCTGACCCGGCAACTGGAAACCTTCACACCCGTCCATGCTGGCGAAGCGCGGGTGTATACCTGCGGCCCGACGGTGTATAATTACCCACACATCGGCAACATGCGCGCCTATGTTTTTGCCGATACGCTTGGCCGGGTGCTGTCATATAAGGGCTATAAGCTCACCCATGTCATCAACATCACCGATGTCGGCCATCTGACCGACGACGCCGATGCCGGCGAAGACAAGATGGAGAAGATGGCGGCGGAGAAAGCGCAGTCGATCTGGGACATCGCAAAGCATTATACGCGAGCGTATTGGGAAGACATCAAGGCGCTGAACATCCGTCAGCCCGCGCATTGGTCCATCGCGACCGAATATGTGCCCGCGATGATCGCCTATGCGGAAAGCATTGCCGACAAGCATTGCTACGAGCTGGAATCGGGCCTGTATTTCGACACCTCGACCGTTGCCAATTATGGCGCATTGGCCCGCGCCAAGACCGAGGACGGAGAGGGCCGCATCGAAGAGGTCGAAGGCAAACGCCATGCCGCCGATTTTGCCATTTGGCGCAAGACGCCCGCGGGCGAAACGCGGCAAATGGAATGGGACAGCCCATGGGGCAAAGGCGCGCCGGGCTGGCATTTGGAATGCTCGGTGATGTCAGAGGCGCTGCTTGGC
The DNA here is from genome assembly GCA_044353705.1 of Sphingorhabdus sp. Taxonomy (GTDB): domain Bacteria; phylum Pseudomonadota; class Alphaproteobacteria; order Sphingomonadales; family Sphingomonadaceae; genus Sphingorhabdus_B. The sequence continues at coordinate 5,162 of JBILBJ010000094.1, forward strand.
CTGCCGTTTGACATCCACACCGGCGGCATCGACCATCGCGAAATTCACCACCCCAATGAAATCGCGCAAAATCAGGCGCGCTGCGGCAGTGACCACAGCGGCGCACGGTTTTGGATGCACAATAATTTCCTGATCGAACGCAGCGGCAAGATGAGCAAATCGTCGGGCGAATTCCTGCGTGTGCAATTGCTGATCGACAAAGGCTTCCACCCCCTCGCCTACCGCCTGATGTGCCTGCAAGCGCACTACCGCAGCGAGTTGGAGTTTAGCTGGGAGGGTTTGCAAGCGGCGTTTGTGCGGTTGAAGCGGATGGTGATGGGGGTCTCAAACCTTAAAGCACGTCATGCTGAACTTGTTTCAGCATCTTACTTAGCGACGTCGGAAAGTAAGACCCTGAAACAAGTTCAGGGTGACGTTGCTCCGGCTATTTCGGCGGCGCTAAAAGACTTTGCGGCGGCTGTTTCAGATGACCTCAACACGGCTGTCTCAATAACATCGCTAGAAACGCTCATCGGCTTGAAGAAGGTCGACGCTGCACAGCATCTTGCTGCGATTGCCGAGATGGACGCAGTTCTGGGCCTAAATCTTCTTACATTAAGCCGCACCGATCTCCGCATCCGCCCCAAATCAGCCGTCATCACCGAAGCCGAAATCGAAACCGCCCTCACCGCACGTAAAGACGCGCGCGCCGAAAAAGACTTCGCCAAGTCCGACGCCATCCGCGACGACCTCATCGCCAAAGGCGTGGAAGTCATGGACGGCGACCCACTTGGCTGGGATTGGAAGTTGGATATATGATGCTGAAAATTGCCTGGCTCGTCCTTGCGGCTATTCACGCGTTGCCCGCGCTGGCGCTGTTCCGTCCGGCGATGATCGGGCAGCTTTACCGCGTCGCTAGCGATAATCCCTTGTTTCTGTTGCTGCATCATCGTGCTGCGCTTTTCCTCGTTATCTTTCTGCTTGCAGTCTGGGCCGCGTTTGACCCTGCGAGCCGCCGCATGGCCAGCGTTGGCGTCGGCGTCAGCATGATGTCATTCTTAATCCTCTATTGGTCTGCAGGCTCCCCGCCCGCGCTGAAAACCATTGCGATGACCGATCTTGTCGGCATCCCGTTCTTAATCTTTGTCACTTGGAAGGCTTTTTCCGCATGACCAAAACGAAACTCGTAATGTCGGGCCTTGTGCGCCCCCTGATTGAACCGCGCTTGCCCGATTGGATCGAACCGCATTTCTTCATGTCGAAGGAAGAGGCGCTTGCCCTCGCGCCGCAGGCGGAGATTGGCTGGTTCGACATGTATGACAAGGGCGATATGGCCACGGTCATCAATGCTGCGACCAACATGAAATGGCTGAACAGCATCTATGCCGGTGTCGACGGCATGCCACTGGCGCAGTTGAAGGCGCAGGGCTGCCTCGTCACCAATGGTGCAGGTATCAACGCGATCACCATCGCCGAATATGTCGTCATGGGCATGCTGACTGTCGCGAAGAACTATCGCGAAGTCGTCCGCGCGCAGGAACGCCGCGAATGGCTGCTCGATTCGCCCGGCAAGGTTGAACTGTTCGGTTCCAAGGCCTTGCTGCTTGGCTATGGCGCGATTGGGAAGCTGATTGAAGAGCGGCTGAAGCCCTTTGGCGTCGGCGTGACCATCGTGCGCCGCTCGGCAGGCCCAAACACGCTGACGCCCGATCAATGGCGCGCGCAATTGGGCGATTTTGACTGGATCATCCTTGCCGTTCCCGCCACCGCAGAAACCGACGGCATGATTGGCGCAGACGAACTTGCCGCGATGAAAAATAGCGCAACGCTCATCAACATCGCGCGCGGTTCCGTTATCGATCAAGACG
>JBILBJ010000095.1:0-6967 GCA_044353705.1 Sphingorhabdus sp.
AGCTTTGATACTGTCGTCACCACTTTCACATTATGTTCGGTTCAAGATCCCACCGCCGCGCTCTCGGAGGTCCGGCGCGTCCTGCGTCCCGGCGGGCGGCTGATATTTTTGGAGCATGGCAAAGCGCCAGAGCCCGCTGCGGCAATCTGGCAAAATCGTATTGAGCCTTTTTGGAAACATATTGCCGGCGGATGCCATTTGACCCGACCCGTAACTGGGGCCATATCTGATGCTGGCTTTGTGTGTGATGCGCCGCAGGGACATTATATGAAAAGGACACCAAAATGGCTTGGCTGGGTGGAATGGGGCGAGGCAACATTGGCACATTAATTGTTGCCCTCTCGCTGTCCGTCGGATTTTTTGCTGGGCGGCCCGCGATGGCCGACGAACGCAAAATCCTCGTCGCCAGCTTTGAAAATATTCAAGTCATCGGCGATATCAAAGTCCAAGTGCAAACGGGCAAAGCGCCATCTGCCACAGCCAAAGGCGACAAAAGGGTGCTCGACGCCCTGAAGCTGGAACGTGTCGGCATGACATTGCGTGTGCGTCTTCAAGGTGCTTTGAACAACGAAAAGGGCGTCCCGATGACGCAGCCGCTTGAGGTCATGCTATCGACCCAGGCGATTAAAGACATGACCGTCAGCGGCAATGAAAGCCTGCACATTCCCGAGGTGAAGCAACAAGACGCCGCCCGCATGCTATTGGCGGGTAACGGCTCCATTGCGGTGGACCGGCTACTCACCGACCAATTTTCGGCCGACATCGACGGAAACGGACGGATTGATATAAAGGCCGGCAAAGTCCGTGACGGGCGCGTCACATTGAATGGCACCGGTCATTTTGACGCAGCCAATGTCCCCATGCGCAATGTGCGGCTCGAACATATCGGCAATGGGGAATCCCGCGTGCATGTCGACGAAGCGGCCAATATCTTCAATCGGGGAACCGGATCGATCAATGTAGGTGGAAACGGCAGTTGTTTTGTGAAACAGGCCGGCAGTGCCGCTATAAACTGTGCCAGAATCGAAAAAGGATCGCCTAAATGAACTTAAGTAAGCTTGGCAAAATGGGCCTTTACGCTACCGCCCTCTCGCTGGCCGCGTGCACAATGCCTGCCAATGGCGGAAACCAGACCGCAGGGTGCAAACCCGGAACGGGGGCAGGTCAGTCTGCCGCAGGGCTTGAACAAGTGACGTTGTGCGTCACCAGTGGCGCAAAAACGCGGGCGTTTACTGTCGAACTTGCGCAGACGTCGATGGAGCAGGCCAGGGGAATGATGTTCCGTACCGCGCTTGCGGACAATGCCGGCATGGTCTTCCCCTTTCCTGAACCGCGCATGGCAAGCTTTTGGATGAAGAACACGGTGATCCCGCTCGACATCATCTTTGTCCGGACAGACGGCACGATTGAAAGCATCGCCGAAAACGCAATTCCGTACTCCACAATACCGGTTGAATCGGGTGAACCCGTTGGAGCGGTATTGGAACTGCGCGGCGGGTTATCCGCCGAGTTGGGTATTTCAGCGGGTGACACCGTTAAATGGACCGCAAAGTAAGGCAAATAGGGATTGCACCGCAACGTGCTTGCTCCTAATCGCGGGTCCATGGGTATTCTCGGTAAAATCTTCACTTGGTGGGACGGTGCCACCATCGGTACGGCGATCTACAGCTGGCGTAAGGGCAAAGCTGTGGGCAGCGATGCCGAGGGAAATAAATATTATCAGTCGTCGGACGGTAAGCTTCGCTGGGTCATCTTCAATGGCGCGAACGATGCAAGCCGCGTTGCGCCCGACTGGCACGGATGGTTGCACGGCACCCATGACGGCCATCCCGAAAGCTATTTGCCGCCCGTACGCGGCTATGAAACACTGCCTGAGGCCAATTTGACGGGTACGGACCGTGCCTATCGCCCAGCAGGATCGATACAGCGCGGCGGCCATCGTGCCCGCGCCACTGGCGATTATGAGGCGTGGAGTCCCGACGCATCATGATTCGCCGGCACAGCCTGATGCTGCTGCCGTTGCTGGCAACGCTCGCGGCGTGCGGACCCACTGACGAAGAAAAGCTGGCACCCGAAAAATCCGGCAAAGCGCAAGCGACCGCAGACCGGATTGTTGCGGGTTCCGACAATGCACTTGGCACACCCATGGCCGAACGTGTTGCCGTTCTGGGCCTGTTAAACAAGCGCAACGGACAGACGCGCGACATTGAACTCAAGCCCGGCGAAGCCATTCGTTTTGGTAAAGTTGTCGTAAGATTGCGTGCTTGCGAGAAAACAGCGCCGTGGGAAAATTACCCTGACGAAGGTGCCTTTGTTCAACTGCTGGTGCAGGAACGCCCGCCGGGCACAAACGATGCTGAAAAATGGCGCAGTGTGTTTTCAGGCTGGCTTTTTAAAGAAAACCCGGCCGCAAATGTTGTTGAACACCCGGTCTACGATGTCTGGGTCAAAAGCTGCAGGATGAGCTTCCCCGGCGAAGAGACGCCGGTCGAAGAAAAACCATCGGAGAAAGAAGCGACAGCGCCTACCGATAACGCATCATCAAGCGCACCCCAGGCTGCGCCTGCAGAGCCTGCCGCTCCGTCAACGGAAGAAGCTAAACCCGACGAAGGCTGACCGGTCGTCGCCAACGCCAATTCGAGTAATTTCAGATAGGCACTTTGGGTGATTTCAATGGCGCCAAGGCTGGCCAGATGGTCCGTCATGAACTGACAATCCAGCAATTCGAAGCCACCTATTTTAAGACGCGCGACAAGCCATGCGAGTGCCACTTTTGACGCATCGGTCTCCCGCGAGAACATGCTTTCGCCAAAGAATGCGCGGCCCATGGCGAGCCCGTATAGCCCGCCGACCAATCGGCCATCGATCCAACATTCCACGCTGTGCGCGCGGCCTTGTGCATGCAGCTGGCAAAAGGATTCTTCGATATCAGGGTTTATCCACGTGTCGCGTCGATCATCCTGCGACTCGGCGCATGTTGCGATAATTTGGGCAAAGGCGGTATCCGCCGTGACTGTAAACCGCCCCTGCCGGATGGTTTTCGCCAATGATTTGGACAGCCGAAACCCGTTCAATGGCAAAATCGCGCGATATTCCGGTTCAATCCAAAAAGTATCGGGGTCATCACGCGCGTCGGACATCGGAAATATGCCATTGGCGTAGGCCTGCAGCAGCAAATCCAGATCGATGGGCAAAAATCTGTCCTTTCCTGTCCTTCAAGGGGCCTATCTCGAATTGCGCCGCCGCATGCAATGGATTATAGCGATCAAAATGCCCCGGCAGCGTTTGGTCACTTTATGACCGGCACCGCCGGGGCACGTCATTTTAAGCAAAGTCAGGGACCGCATATGACCCGCCGCCGCAAAATATACGAAGGCAAGGCCAAGATTCTTTATGAAGGTCCTGAACCCGGCACGCTGATTCAATATTTCAAGGATGATGCAACCGCCTTTAACGCCCAGAAAAAGGGAACGATTTCTGGCAAGGGCGTCATTAACAACCGCGTGTCAGAGCATGTTTTCACGCGCCTGAGCCATATTGGCATTCCCACCCACTTCATCCGCCGTCTGAACATGCGTGAGCAGCTCATCCGGCAGGTTGAAATCGTGCCGATCGAAGTGATTGTGCGCAACGTTGCTGCGGGCACATTGTCCAAACGGCTTGGTATCGAAGAGGGCACACCCCTGCCCCACACATTGCTGGAATACTGCTACAAAGACGACAGCTTGGGCGACCCGCTTGTAGCCGAAGAGCATATTGCATGCTTCGGCTGGGCCACGCAGGAGGAAATGCAGGACATTTCTGCGATGGCGATCCGCATCAACGATTTCTTGTGCGGCATGTTCGCAGCGATTGGCATTCGACTGGTCGACTTCAAACTGGAGTTTGGCCGACTGTTTGACGGCGATTTTTCGCGCATCATTTTGGCGGACGAAATCAGCCCGGATGGATGCCGCCTTTGGGACATCGAAACCGGTGAAAAGCTTGATAAGGATCGTTTCCGCCGTGATCTGGGTGGCGAAGCCGAAGCCTATCAAGAGGTGGCGCGTCGTCTGGGCCTGATGCCGGATGAAAGTGAAGGCGCGGTACTCGATATGGTTAGCCACAGGCTACGTAAAGGCAAGTAACACAAGAATTTACATCTTGGCATCTTGCGTATCGGTGTCTTTCTCTGGACAACGTCGAACGATGAACAAGAGACTTTTAGGTATATTGGCGGCGGCTGCCTGTTTTGTAGGCACAACCGCTGTGTCCGCTGCGCCCCAAGAGAGAACGAAAGTCCACGGTACGGAACGCACCGCGCCGTGGAATGCCGAGACATCTGACCTCGAACCGGACGCCAGTATCATTTACGGGCGGCTCCCCAATGGTCTACGCTACGCCATTCGCCCGAACCAGCGACCCCAGAATCAGGTGCTTGTGCGCATGGCCATCGACTTCGGGTCGGCAGCAGAGGCTGATGATGAACAAGGGCTCGCACATTTCATCGAACATATGGCCTTTAACGGCACCACCAATGTGCCCGAGGGCGAGATGGTCAAAATGCTTGAACGGCTTGGCCTTTCCTTTGGCGCCGATACGAACGCGTCAACGGGGTACACACGGACCGAATACAAGCTTGATTTGCCGAAAGCCGACCCACGCCTGATTGAGCGCGCCTTGTTCCTGATGCGTGAGACCGCGCGTAATATCTCGTTTAACCCCGCATCGGTTGATCGTGAACGTGGGATCATATTGGCTGAACGACGCGAGCGCGAAAATTTCGCATTTCAAAGCGGGCGGGCTGCCAACAATCTGTTTTACTCCAACACCTATTTTTCGACGCGCTACCCGATTGGGCTATCCGAGATTATCGAAACCGCACCTGCGGAACGGTTGAAGGCCCTGTATCGCACATATTATCGGCCAGACCGGATCAAAATCATTATTGTCGGGCCAGTGGACCCTGTCGCGATTGAACGCGAATTGGCGAACAAATTCGCCGATTGGCAAGTCACAGCGCCGCCATTGGGCAACCTTGAGCGCTGTGAACTCGATACGACACGTGGCGTGTCTGCCGCAAGTTTTACCCATCCTGAAATCAATGAAGTCATTGCCGTTCAACAGTTTTTCAAGGACAAACCCCGGCCCGACACCGTCGAACGGGCGATGATTGAACTCAAGATGCAAATTGCATCGGCCATCATTTCCCAGCGGATAAGCCGCCGGTCGCGTTCAGAGGACATCCCCTTTCTGGGTGGTGGTGTAAACTTTACCTTAGGCATCTGCGACAATTATGCCGCAGTCAGCTTTGCCGCAGCCGGCAAAGACGGCAGTTGGCGGGCATTGCTGCCATTTACAGAACAGGCAGTCCGGCAAGCCCTGCAATATGGTTTTGACGACACCGAAGTTGCCGAGCAGATAAAGCGCCTCGACACCTCTTATGAAAATAACGCCAAGGCAGAAGGCACAGAGCAAAGCGCTTCGATCGCCAACGCATTGGTCGGACTTGACGATGACGTCTATAATTCAGACGCCTACCGGTTGCTGCTATGGCGCCAATTGCGGCCGTTCATGACGAAAGCTGCCGTCAATGCGGAATTCGCACAATGGTTTGGCCAAATGACGACCCCGCAAATTTTTCTGTCGACGAAACAGACGTCAGGGACGTCTTCCGATGATATCTTGGCCGCCTATGGCGCAAGCCGCGCCGTTGCGGTGGCGGCACCCGTTGCGCGCGCAACGAGCGCATTTGCCTACACGGACTTTGGCCCCGCCGGCACCGTCGTTGCAGATACAGTCATCCCTGACCTTGGCATTCGCACGATCCGCTTTGCCAATGGCGTTTTGCTGAACCTCAAAAAAACCGATTTTGAGGACAATCGCGTCCGCTATTCCCTGCGGATCGATGGCGGACAATTGCATTTTGCCAAGGACGAGGCGGTATTGGCTTGGCTGATGTCCGGGGCTTATGTTTCCGGTGGTCTTGCGGCGCATGATTTTGAAGACTTGCGCTCCTTGCTTGCCGGGACAACCGTCACACCCGCGCTCGGGATAGCGGAAGACTATTTCGGCGGCACTGGCGCTGTCGCACCTGTGGACTTGGAACGCCAGTTGCAGGTGATGGCCGCGTTCACCAAATATCCCGGCTATGCCGACAGTGCCCTGCGCTTGTTCCGCCGCCCATTGCCAGAAATCTTCGCGCGGCTGGACGCAACTCCGGGTTCGGCATTGAGCATCACCATGGCGCGAATCATGACGGACAATGACCCCCGCTTTGCGCTTGCACCGCTTGAAGACATTCAAGCGGCCGATTTTGGTAAGCTGAAATCTGCATTGGGTGATGCCTTGACCCAAAACAGGATGGAAATCGCAATCGTCGGCGACCTCGACGAACCCGCTACAATCGCCGCTGTTGCGCGCACTTTTGGCGCCATGTCCACCCGAACGGGGGCAGCAGACATGACACCGCAAGACGCACGCTGGAGCGCCGCGAACGGGAATTTCGATATCCCGCACAAAGGTGAAGCCAATCAGCTGGGATGGCGCCGGGTTTGGCCCACCACAGGTGACAGCGATCAGAAGCGGACGCAGTCGATGGATCTGTTGGCACGTGTCGTAACCCTTCGGCTGACCGACGAATTACGCGAAAAGCTGGGCGCAACATATGGTGTGCAGGCAGGATCAGAAATGTCGGATATCTATCGCGACCGTGGTGCATTTTCGATTTCGACAGCAGGCGATCCCAAAGACCTCGCCGCCATCGAAAGTACGGTTGATCAGGTCATGGCCGAAATCGTGAAAGCGCCCGTTGACAACGACCTGTTTGAACGCGCACGCAAACCTGTGCTCGAAAGCTACGCCGACTGGAAAAAGCGCAACCCGACATGGCTGGGTGTTGCGGCAGAAGCGCAAACCAATCCCGACAGGCTGAATCGGTTCCGGCAGAGCGAAAAAATGTTCAATTCGATCACTGCGCAGGATTTAT
>JBILBJ010000004.1:0-22053 GCA_044353705.1 Sphingorhabdus sp.
CCGCTGGGACGAAATTGTTGGCGCGCGTTACGCCGCTGTCTCTGCGCCTGAGGCGATCCGCTTTCCCATTGGCAAGAAATCCGATGGCACGCTTGAGCTTACCGTTGAAGGCGCGCACGCCTCGATGATTCAGCATGTGCTTCCCGAGATTATAGACCGGGTGAATCGTTTCTTTGGCTATGGCGCAGTCGCGCGGGTTAAGGTTCGCCAAGGGCCAGTGGCAAAGCCACCCGCACGGCAACCAATCGCGCCACCTTCGCTAAAGCCTATACCGATGGAACTGGGCGAATCTCTGCGCGAAATCGGCGATCCCGAACTGTTTGCCGTGCTCGAAAGCCTTGCAAAAAGCCTTGCCAAAGGCAGCGAGTGATTCCAGATGCACGTCATGGTTTCAATGGCTAAGGCTATGTTGATGTTGCGTGCAAAAAAGTCCCTGTTTTTCGTCTTGTTGGGTGCGGCGTCGCTTTCCGCTACTCTGGCCGCTGCACCTGCGCCAAGCAAATGGCTTTCCACCGTTACAGTGACCGACAAGGGCGCGCATGTTTTGGGTAATCCGGCAGCCCCCAATAAGGTGGTTGAATATCTCAGCTACACCTGCGGCCATTGTGCGGACTTCGAATTGAAAGAAGCACCCGCATTCAAGGCGCAGTCGGTTGCAACGGGCAAAGCCAGCTTGGAAGTGCGCAATATGGTTTTGAACTCGATTGACTTGACCGCTGCCATGCTTGCGCGCTGTGGTGGCAAGGGCAAATTTTTTGGTAATCAGCGGCATTTGTTCGCAACCCAGTCGATCTGGTTGGGCAAAACCAAAAATATCAATGCTGAAACGCAGGCAAAGCTTAAATCCGCAGATTATACAGGTTTCATGATCGGCGCGTTTGACGCACTTGGGCTTGGACCAATCATGCAACAGCGGGGCATTACGCCAGCGCAGGCGAAAGTCTGCCTAGCGGACAAGGCGGCACTGAAAGCGGCAATCGATATGACAGAAGCCGGAGCAGCACTTGGCGTGCGTGGCACGCCGTCATTCATGGTCAATGGCGTCTTGCAAGACCACATCCATAGTGCGGCCGAATTGAAAGCCGTATTGAAATAACTCGACATCCAAAATTGAAGGATATCTTATGCGTATCAAGACACTTATTTCGACAACACTAGCGGCTTTGGCGCTCGCAGCCTGCAGCGGCGGTGACACAGCGGGTGCGCCGAAAGGCGAACCGATCGCTAAGATATCAGCGCCCGCCGATACCGCATGGGTCGATGTTGTGAGCAAAACCGAATTTGGTGGCTATAAAATGGGCAATCCGGACGCGCCGTTGAAGCTGGTTGAATATGGCGCAATCACCTGCCCCGGTTGTGCGCAATTCGCCGTGCAGGCATCGGAAGAGCTGCACGAAATCGTCAACAGCGGCCGCGTGTCGATGGAATTCCGTCCCTTTCTGGTCCATGGTATTCAGGACGTTCCCGGTTTCTTGCTGGCGCAATGCAGCGGTCCTGAAGCATTTTTCCCACTGACCGATCAGCTTTATGCCGAACAGCCAAGCTGGCTGGGCAAAATCAGCACAGTGACTGAGGCAGATCAGCAAGCCATGCAGAAAATGTCGCCAGAGCAAATTGCAACCTTGCTGGGCACGAAAATGGGCCTGATCGAATTCGTAAAGTCGCGTGGCATTAGCGAAGACCAAGCCAAGGCATGTCTGTCGGATAAAGCCGCAATCGATGCCCTGATTAAGACCACAGAGCGTGGGACAAAAGATGACGGCGTGAGTGGAACACCATTTTTCATGCTCAACGGCGCAAAGCTGGACGCCACTTCGTGGAACCAGGTGAAGACCAAGCTGATTGAGGCTGGCGCGCGCTAAGTATGGCTCGGGGGGGCACTGACATCGCCTCATACGCAACAGGAGCAGCCCGTTGCGTATAAAGAAGCTGAAACTGGTCGGCTTCAAAAGCTTTGTCGAGCCCGCGGAATTGCGGATCGAAAATGGCCTGACGGGTATCGTCGGGCCGAATGGTTGCGGTAAATCCAATCTGCTGGAAGCGATCCGTTGGGTCATGGGCGAAAGCAGCGCAAAATCCATGCGCGGCGCTGGCATGGAAGATGTGATCTTTGCGGGTACAGCGTCCCGCCCGCCACGTGACTTTGCCGAAGTCACGATATTGGCGGAACGTAGCGATGATGGTGACGCTGCCCATGACGGCGATCAGGAACTGGAAGTTACCCGGCGGATAGAACGCGGCGCCGGATCGGCCTATCGCTCGAACGGCAGGGACGTGCGCGCCAAAGATGTCGCCCTCATCTTTGCAGACGCCGCCACAGGGGCACATTCGCCTGCGCTCGTCAGTCAGGGCCGGATTGGCGCGATCATCTCTGCAAAGCCACAGGAACGGCGGCAGATGCTCGAGGAAGCGGCTGGCATCTCTGGGTTGCACGTGCGCCGCAAAGACGCCGAACAGAAACTGCGCGCCGCAGAAAGCAACCTTGCACGGCTGGCAACGATCCTCGCCGACATGGATGCCCGCGCGGGGCAATTGCGGCGGCAGGCCAAACAGGCCGAACGCTACCGCACCTTGTCAAAAGACATATTGCAAGCCGAAGCCCGGCTTATTTTCGTGCGTTGGCGCGAAGCCAAGGCTGCGGCTGATGCTGCGCGTGCTGAGGCCAATGCCGCGACGGCAGCCGTTGACAGCGCCGCCGCTACGCAGCGCGCGTTAACCGAACGGCAACAGGAAGCCGTAACCCAATTGGCGAACGCCCGCGCCGTTGCAATGGCAGCACGTGATGCCGCCAATGACGTTTCCAACAAGCTCGTCCAACTAACGGGTGAGCAGGAACGGATATTGCAGCGGCAATCGGATTTATCTGCGCAGGCGTCCCGCATGGCCGAAGATGGCGCGCGTGAGGGCAAATTAACCCATGACGCAGCTGACGCGCTCGCGCACCTTCAGAGCGAGAGCTTGGCCCTTGCCGAGCAGATCAAGGCCCAAGAAGACGAACGCCCTGCCCTGTTACGCGCGGCCGAAAATGTCGAACGTCAGGCCCGCGAAAGCGAAATTGCCTTGGCAAAGGCCGCCGCCGAGCAAGCCAGAGCTGACGCCGAATTGCGCGTGGCCGATGCCGCCGTTGCTGCGGCAACCCTGCGTGCCGAGCGGGCAGCAGGTGCAGTTGCGCGCATGGCCAGCGAGCGGGACGCCTTGGGGGACGAGGGCGCATGTGAGACTGCCAAAAAATCGGCAGAGGCCAGCGTTGCCACCTTACAAAAGCATTTGCAGGCAAACACCGAAGCCAATGAAGCGGCAGAAACGCGCAGGACCGAACTGATTGCAGCACGCGACGGCGCGCTGGCCAGCCTTGCCAGTGCCAAAGCAGAGCTCGCGGGTTTGCTGACGGAGCAAAACGCGCTCGAACGGTCACTTGCCAAAGGGGACGGCGACAAGGCGATTAACCGTATCAAGGTTCGGCCCGGCTACGAACGCGCATTGGCGGCTGCGCTGGGTGATGATGCTGATGCGACGATTGGCGGGGACGCCGGACGCCGATGGCTGGGCGGGACGCCCGCGATGGACGCTTTGGCAGACAATGCCCTGATCCATTATGTCGACGCACCGCAGGAACTGGCTGCACGCCTTTCCCATGTGCGGGTTGTCGAACAAGACGATGGCGCGGCGCTGAAACCGGGTGAGCGCGTGGTGACGCTTTCCGGGCAATTGCGCCGCTGGGATGGTTTCGCCACCGACGGCGACGGCGCGACGACCGCCGAGCTGCTGGTCCGGGCAAACCGACTGGCCGAGCTGAATGCATTGATACCGCCCGCAGAAGCGGCGTTGGCTGAACAGGCCGAGGCGCTTGCGCAGATGACGGACGCTATCGGCGCCGCGCAGGATGCTGTTCGGGCGGCGGCGGCGGCGCGCGCCGAAACCGAAGGGCAGTTGCGGCAGGCTCTGCGCGCGGTGGACCAAGCCGAAGATGCGCTGACCCGGCTTAAATCTGCAAAAGCCGCGTTGCTCGACCGTATGGCGGCCAGCGAACAAGAGCTCGCCGAAGCAAAGTCTGAACAAAGCACCGCAGAAGCCGCCCGTGCCGCGTTGCCAGATGGCACGCATCATTCCGACCTCGTGCAAAAGCTGGTCGTCGCGAACGAAGCTGCGCGCGAGCTGCTGGCACGCAATCAGGCGGATTTGTCATCACTGGAACAGCGTATTGCCCACACGCGCGAACGACGTGCGGTCGCGCTGGCCGAAATCCGGGGATGGCAGGAACGCGCTGGCGAGGCGGAGCGCCGGATCGCCGACATGAACAAGCGTAGCGCAGATATTGCTGCTGAGCAGGAGGCGATGGAGGGGCGGCCCGATATTCTGGCACGCGAGATCGCAAGCCTGCGCGAAGACAAAGAACAGCTGGCCGAAAAGCTGAATAGCCTGCAAGTCACAGAAAGCGCCTGCGAAAAAACGCTCAGGGAGCTGGAAAGCGAACTCGCGACCGCGGCAGAGGCGCTCTCCGTTGCCCGCGAAGCACGCGCTGGCGCCGAAGCACGCGCTGAAAATCAGAAACATCGCCGCGTCGAAATGGGACGGATATCGGGCGAGCGTTTCGAATGCCCGCCGCCAGTGCTCCCCGAAAAGCTCGGGTTCGATGAACATGCAATGGACGGTGCGTCGGTGGAGTCCGCACGGCTTGACCGGCTGCAGAATGAGCGCGAACGCATTGGGCCGGTAAATCTAATCGCTGCCGATGAGCTCGCTGAGCTTGAGGCCCAACAAGGCGCTGGCGCGGCAGAAAGCGAAGAGCTGACGCTCGCGATTAACCGTCTGCGCGGTTCCATCGGTAGCTTGAACCGTGAGGGCAGAGCGCGCCTGCTCGCGGCCTTTGAGGCAGTTGACGGCCATTTCCGCCGGCTCTTCGCAACGCTATTCAACGGCGGCCAGGCGCATCTGGCCTTGATCGACAGCGAAGACCCGCTTGAGGCGGGGCTTGAGATATTCGCGCAACCGCCGGGAAAGAAGCTTCAGTCGCTGACCCTATTGTCGGGCGGAGAGCAGGCGCTGACGGCGGTCGCGCTCATCTTTGGATTGTTCCTCACCAACCCAGCGCCGATATGTGTCCTTGACGAAGTCGACGCCCCGCTGGACGATGCGAATATCGAACGCTTCTGCGATTTGTTGGAAGCGATGACGCGCGAAACCGACACACGCTACCTGATTGTCACACATAACGCCGTCACCATGAGCAGAATGCACCGTCTATTTGGCGTAACTATGGTCGAACAAGGCATCAGCCGGTTGGTATCGGTTGACCTTGGTGGTGCGGAACAATTACTGGCTGCGGAATGACTTTACATGGCCCCATCACAAACAGCTTTATTTCGCAGCGCCTTCGGCTGAATTACGTCGATTGGGGCAATCCCGATGCGCCACCGTTGCTTTTGGTCCATGGCGGTCGCGACCATGCGCGCAGCTGGGACTGGGTGGCCGAAGAGTTGCGCCACGATTGGCACATTATCGCACCTGACCTGCGCGGCCATGGCGACAGCGCATGGTCACCCGACGGCAATTACGAAATGTCTGCCTTTGTGTATGATCTGGCGCAGCTAATTCACCAGTTGAACCTTGCCCCCGTCAGCATCATTGCGCACTCGATGGGCGGCAATATCGCCACGCGCTATGCCGGGCTCTACCCCGAAAATGTCCGCAAAATGGTTAATATTGAAGGGCTTGGCCTTTCCCCCAAAATGCAGGCGGAACGCGACGCGATCGGCATACAAAATCGTTTCCGGCAGTGGATTGACGATAAGCGCAACGCGGCTGGTCGGACCCCGAAACGCTATCCCAATATTGAAGCGGCTTATGAGCGGATGAAGGCTGAAAACAGCTATTTGACCGACGAACAGGCGCGCCATTTGACCGTGCACGGCATCAGCCGGAACGAGGATGGCAGCTGGAGCTGGAAGTTCGACAATTACCTCAATGTCTGGGCAATATTCGATATGCCACGCGAAGACCTCATCGCAATCTGGAAGTCGATCACCTGCCCGATGTTAATGATGTATGGCGCCGACAGCGGGGCATCAAATCCGGAAAAAGATGGCCGTGCCGCGCATTTTGCATCAGCAAAGGTCGTTGAATATGAAAATGCCGGTCATTGGTTGCACCATGACCAGTTTGACCGCTTCATGGCCGAAGTAAAGGCGTTTCTCTAATCGAACATCGCGCGCAGGGCGGATATGGTGTCCGCCTCTTCAGCCGGCTTGTCCCTGCGCAAACGCGATATCCGCGGGAACCGCATGGCCACGCCTGATTTGTGCCGCTTGGATTCATGCACCGCGTCAAATGCGACCTCAAGCACCAGCGACTTTTCCACTTCGCGGACCGGGCCGAAACGGGCGACGGTGTTATTGCGGACAAAGCGGTCGAGCCATTTCAGTTCGTCATCGCTGAACCCGGAATAGGCCTTTCCAACTGGCAGCAAATTGCCGTCTTCGGTCCAGCAGCCAAAGGTGTAATCCGAATAATATGAGGAGCGCTTTCCGCTGCCCCGCTGCGCATACATCATCACGCAATCGGCCACGAGCGGCTCGCGTTTCCATTTGTACCACAAACCGACCTTACGCCCCGCCAAATAGGGCGAATCGCGCCGCTTAAGCATCACGCCCTCAATCGCCGCCTCACGTGCGGCCGCACGGATCTCGGCCAGATGGTCAAAATCGCGTGCATCAATGACAGCGGATACATCAAACCGCACAGGGTCCAGATTGGCCGTGAACCGTTCCAACCGGTCACGCCGCGCGGGCCATGGCTGGCTGCGCACATCTTCCACACCGTCGAACAATATGTCGTAAAGGCGGACAAACACCGGATACTCCGCCTGCATGGCCGCCGTGACATTCTTGCGGCCCAAGCGTTGCTGCAACGCATTGAAGCTTGCGGCCTCGCCGCCCTGCACATCGCCGCGCACCAGCAATTCGCCGTCGACCACGCCAATAGCATTGAACGCTGCGGCTATTTCGGGAAACGACCCCGTCACCTCGTCGCCGCCACGGCTGAACAAACGCGTTTCGCCACCAGTCGACGCAATTTGGATACGGATGCCGTCCCATTTCCACTCGGCCACAAATTCATCAAGATGCACGCTACCATCCTCAAGCGGGTGGGCGAGCATGAAGGGGCGGAAAAACGCGCTGTCGGCGGGATCGGGTCGTTCGGTCCGTCCTTCCCCCCAAGCGAAAAGCTCAGCATATGGCGGGCGAAGCGCGTGCCACACCTCTTCGACATCGTCGACGGACACGCCAAAAGCTTGCCCGAAAGCGGTCTTGGCAAGACGCGCAGATATACCCACCCGCATGCCGCCCGTTGCAAGCTTTAGCAGCGCATAACGGCCATTTGCATCCAGCCGGTCCATCAATTCCGCCAACACCGCCGGAGCGCGTGCCCGGCTGGTGCTGTTCAAAAGATCAATGACTTCGGACACGGTCGGTGCGACATCGCCGCCGCTCTTGTCTGGCCACATCAGCGCGACCGTTTCCGCGGTATCGCCAACATAATCGCGGCTCATGCGGAACAGCATGGGGTCGAAACGTTCCTCGGCCATTGCGCGAATGGCCGCCGATTTGACGGTGGCAATGTTCAGCGTTCCGGCAAGTGCCGCCAAAGCCCAACCGCGATCGGGGTCAGGGGTTATACGAAGATAATCGGCGATCAGCCGGATCTTCAAATCGCGCGACCGTGTGTAGATCAAACCATCGATGAGCGCGGCAAAAGCTTGCATCAGCTTTCGTCCTCGTCTTCACGGCCAACCAGATCAAGCGCGCGCGCCTTCAACTGGTGCAGTTCACACCAACGGCCAAGTGCATCGGTGCGGCCATGGGTGATCCAGGTTTCTGAGGGGCGCAGTTCAAGCAGCGTATCGGTTAACTCTGTCCAGTCGGCATGGTCCGAAATGACCAAAGGCAGTTCGACATTGCGCTGTCGGGCGCGTTGCCGGACGCGCATCCACCCCGATGCCATGGCGGTTATGGGTTCCGGCAGGCGCTGTGCCCAACGGTCATTCAGCGCGGAGGGCGGTGCGATAACAATCGCGCCTTTCAATTCAGATTTGGCAAGGCCCGTTGCCATGATGAGTTCGCCCAGCGGCACATTGTGCGCGACGTATAGGTCGCACATTTTCTGCATCGCGCCATGGATATAGATCGGCGCATCGTAACCCGCTTGGCGCAGCTCAGCGATGACCCTTTGCGCCTTGCCCAACGCATATGCACCCACAACAACGCATCCATCCACATTGGCCGCGCGGGCGGCGAGCAATTTGGCGATCTCGTCCTCAATTGGCGGATGCGTGAATACGGGAAGGCCAAAGGTTGCTTCAGTAATCAAAACATCGCAGGCAACGGGTTCAAACGGGGTGCATGTCGGGTCAAAGCGCCGCTTATAATCCCCGGTCACGACAACCCGCTCGCCGGCATGTTCAAGCAATATCTGCGCCGACCCAAGCACATGGCCAGCGGGGTGGAAGCTTATCTTAACGCCGCCATGTTCGAACCCCTCACCATAAGGCACGGGCGTGCCCATTTCGGTTCCATATCGCAGCGCCATGATCGCAAGCGTTTCAGGTGTCGCCCATACCGCGCCGTGACCGCTGCGTGCATGGTCGGCATGGCCATGGGTGACAAGCGCGCGCGCGGCAGGACGCGACGGATCAATCCACATGTCTGCAGGCTTCACATAAATGCCATGCGCGTGCGGCTCTATCCAATGTTGGGCGGCGGTTCGGGAGATGTCGGAGGTCCTTTTCTGGATCAGAATATGGGCAGTGGCAGATGCGATGTAAACCGCATGTGTCAGCGAAAATTCACGGCCGCGGCACGCTCGTCGCGGACCTAACGCAAGCCCGCGAAACTATCGATGCCCGTCAGATAGCCTCGACGTAAAACAGCAAACAGGTTTCGGGATGCGCGTGTGGCAGTTGCAGGCCGCCTTGTGTCAGCGCAGCCCCGCTCAACGTCGCGCCCTCATGATTTAGCCCAAGCCTCTCGATTGCCGATGGCCCCTTAATGGGTTGCCAGATTGTCGGCCAGATCAGCTTGACCAGATAATTTCGGTCCGGGTCCAAACCAGCAAACCGCACGCGTTCAGGCAGAACCTGCGGATCGCTCAAGACATAAGCGACCGAATATAGCGCTTCAGAACGGTCACGCGCGATCACGCCGCTTGCGATGATCTGCGGGGCCGTATCGATCCGGACCAAGTCGCCATCATGCAGCAACGCACGGTGGCGCTTATGCAAGGCGATGGCAGACTTTAGCGTGTCGAGGTCGCTCGGCCGTTCGGTCAAGAGGTTGAGTTCAAGCCCCATATGCCCCACCAATGCCGTCGCGGCGCGCATGTCCATCGACAGCCTGCGTCCACTCACATGGCATCGCGCAGGTCCCACATGACAGCCCATTACTTCGGGCGGCAGGAAGAAGCTTGCGCCGCGTTGGATATATTGCCGGTCAAGGGCGTCATTGCTGTCGGAGGTCCAGACGCGGTCACTATGCGCCAGCACCCCCATATCGGCACGCGCGCCACCCGATGAACAGCTTTCAATTTCGACATCGGGATGCGCGACGCGCACGCGATCCAGCAGCGCGTAAAGCGCCGTTACCTGTGCGAAGGCCTTAACGGTGCCAGACGCACCACCCGGATGGCTTAGGTCGCGGTTCATATCCCATTTGATGTAGCGTATATCATGATCGCGCAGCACCGCGTCGATGGCGTGGAATATATAGTCCGCAACCTCAGTCCGGCTCATATCCAGCGCGAGTTGCGACCGGAATGGCACATGATCGACGCCCTCGACACTCAGCACCCAGTCGGGATGTGCGCGGTACAGGTCGCTGTCGGGGTTGACCATTTCGGGTTCAAACCAAAGTCCGAATTCCATGCCCAACGATGTCACATGATCCACCAAGGGCTTTAGGCCGTCGGGGTACACATCGGCGGACACAGTCCAATCACCCAGCCCGGCGCGGTCATGTCGCCTGCTGCCGAACCAGCCATCATCCAGAACAAAGCGTTCAACGCCAATGTCCGCGGCGCGGGTCGCCAAGTCTTTCAGCGTTGCGACATCATGGTCGAAATACACCGCTTCCCATGTGTTATAATGCAACGGCCGCGGCTTGGCGCGCATCGTTGGCCGCAGCAATTTTGTGCGCACATGTTCGTGGAACTTGCGGCTCAGCGCGCTTAGCCCATCGGCACTATATGCAGCAACAATTTCGGGGCTCGCAAAGGTTTCACCCGGTGCCAACCGAACCTCGCCGGGCAGCAACAGTGCACCCAGGCTGGTCAACACGCGTCCATCTGTGAGCGTATCCACACGCAGGCGATGGTTGCCGCTCCACGCCAAATGGAATCCATAGGCCTCGCCTGCAGTTTCGTTCGTGCCGGGCGTCGCCAATAGCATGGCGGGGTAACTGAAATGCGATGTGCGGCCGCTGCGGTTTTCCCGCAAATATGTTCCTGCGCTGCGCTGCACCCGATCTTGGGTAAATTCCTGAGTCCAGCGGCCGGTAAATCCGATAATCTCGGTCATATGCTCGGGCACAGGCAGGCAGGCCGTCATCACTTCGGTCACATCAAGCGCAGCCGTGCCGTAATTGGTCAATTCCGTGCGGATGCGCAGAACGCCGGTGGCAGGATCGAAATCAATGTCATATGCGAGGCCAAGCCGCGTGCGTTCATCACGGCATATGATTTTCGCGCCATGCGACCGCCTTTCGACTTTGCCGACGTCAAAAAGGCTGCACCAATCCTTGCCCTCGCGATGCGCAGCAAAGCCTTGCATCATGGGGTGGCCAAGACCGGGCTCCATTGCCAAGGATAGCGGCAGCGCAACATCCGCGACGCCGTGCATAGCCTGCCGAAAAAACAGGCCTTCCATCTGCGCCGCATCGACATTTTCGGGCAATGCCGCGCCCCAATAGATCACCGACGGCGGCGCGCCCTTGGCGCAGGCCAATATCAAACTCGCGTCCGGGGCATCAAATCGCAAATGGTCCAACTCATGCTCCCCAGAAATTCCGTTGGCCGTCGCGACCCATTTGTTACTTTGTGTTTTGTATATAGCCGTTTAACCGGCATATTATCAAAAAAGCAAAAGCACAGCTTTGCAACGAAAATCATCGGGGGGCGGATGTTCGAGACAACCAATAGCGCGGCGCAAATCGGCATATTTGTTTCGCTCACCATGCTCATCGCCATCCTGACATACTGGAAAGTGCACGGCAAGGGTGCCGAGCGGGCGCAGGACGCTGGTTCCACCAAAGAGGTGTTCTTGGCAGGCGGCGGCCTTACCTGGCTGTTTGTCGCAGGTTCGATTACGCTGACAAACCTGTCGACCGAACAACTCGTCGGCATGAACGGCAACCAGATGCTGCTGCTGGCGTGGTGGGAGATTTCGGGTTTCGTTGGCCTGTTGATCTTGGCCTATGTTTTTGTACCGATTTATTACCGCAACAATTGCACCACGGTGACAGAATTGCTGGAACGCCGGTACAAGGGCGGCAGCATACGCACCGTGATTTCGGCGCTGTTTCTGCTGGGCAATATCCTGATCTACCTTCCCGCTGCGCTCTATTCTGGCAGTCTGTTTTTGAAATCGATGTTCGGTGTCGATTGGTCGCTGATCTGGTTTGCCGCACCCATGGCGATTATCGCGGCCATCTACACCATCACCGGCGGCTTACGCGCAGTTGCGGTTATGGACACCTATTCGGGCATCGGCGTGCTGGCGATTGCGTTTTTGGTGGTCATATTGGCACTGGCTGCGGTCGGGTTTGACCTGTCCACTGTGCCGGCCGAACGCACATCGATGATTGGCAGCATCGATTCGCCCATCCCGTTCCACACATTGTTCACGGGCATGATTTTTATCCAGATATTCTATTGGTCGACCAATCAGAATATCACCCAAAAAGCGATGACCGCGCCGACCGTCAAGGAAGCGCAAAAGGGCGTGCTTGCCGCCGCCGCCGTCCGTATCCTCATCATCCCCGCCATCGTCGTCATTCCGGGCGTCGTCGCCTATAAGCTGTTCGGTAGCTTGGGCGATGCGGCCTATGGAAAGCTTGTGGCGCATGTGTTGCCCGGTTGGATGTCCGGCGCGTTTGCCGCCATGATGATGGCCGCAGTGATCGCGCACACCAGCGCCATATTGAACAGTTCGGTGGCGTTATACGCGGTCGATTTTCACGACAAATTCATCCGCCCAGTTGCCAACCACTGGCGGCTTGCGGCGATTGTGTCGATCATCCTGACGGTCACGTCGATCCTGCTGGTTCCGGTCTATGAAAACGCAAAAAGCATCATCAACCTGTTGCAGCAGCTCAACGGCCTGTCGTCGATGCCAATCCTTTCGGCCTTCATTACCGGGCTGCTGTTCCGGAATATGGATGCACGGGCCGCGATTGCCGGACTGGTATGGGGCGTTGCGCTTTATGCGTTTCACAATTTCATTTTGTACGTGCCCGACACGCTTTATGCCGGCGAGACATTTTACCAGCATATGGGAATCGGCTGGCTGCATTATATCGACGTCATGGCTATTGTCCTTGTGACCTGTGTGTTGACCGCATTGACGGTGAACCGCATCATCTTTGGCAATCGGGCCGTTTTTATCTGGAGCAAGGAAGGACGCCGGCTTTCGGCGATTGAGGCATGAGCGAATACATCATTGTTATTGACGAAGGCACGACATCAACCCGCGCCGTTCTGTTTACCGCCGACGGCAGTGCCGCGGATAGCTGCCAGCGCCCATTGACCCAGCATTATCCGGCCCCGGGTCTGGTGGAGCATGATGCCGAAGAAATCTGGAAGCTAACGCTCGAATGCGCGCAGACCATTATTGCGAAGGCAGGCGGTGCGGACCGCATTGCGAGCATTGGTATCACCAACCAACGTGAGACCATTGTGTTCTGGGACAAGCGCACGGGCAAGCCGCTTGCCCCTGCAATTGTATGGCAGGATCGCCGCACCGCAGACATTTGCACAGCGTTGAAGGAACAAGGCGAAGAACCCGTTGTTCAGGCCAAAACCGGCTTGTTACTCGATCCCTATTTCTCTGGCTCCAAGATCGGCTGGGCCTTGGAAAACTGGCCGCAGCTAAAGGATGCCGGCGCGCATCTCGCGGTTGGCACGGTCGAAAGCTATCTTGTATTTCGCCTGACCGGCGGCGGCCATATCACCGATGCAACCAACGCATCACGCACTGCATTGATGGCGATTGGCAGCGGCGGATGGGACGACGGCCTTACCGACCTGTTCGGCGTGCCGCGCGACATATTGCCCGAAATAACCGACTGTGCAGGCGATCTTGGCACGACATTGCCGGAACATTTTGGCGGACCCATCCGCATTGCGGGTATGGCGGGGGACCAGCAAGCCGCCACCATCGGCCAAGGCTGCTTTGCCGTTGGCCAGACCAAGGCAACATTTGGCACGGGCGCGTTTGTGCTGACGCAAACGGGCACGACATTGCGCCAGTCACGCAACCGTCTGTTGTCGACGATTTTGTATCAATTGGGTGGTGAGCGGCATTACGCGCTGGAAGGATCGGTATTTGTCGCAGGCAGCCTCGTCCAATGGCTGCGCGATGATCTGGGGCTTATTGCGCATGCTGCGGACACAGAGACACTGGCGCGCAGCGTTCCCGACAATGGCGGCGTATATCTCGTACCCGCATTGTCCGGCCTTGGCGCGCCGCACTGGCGCCCCGATGCGCGGGCCAGCATCAGCGGTCTGAGTTTCTCGGCGACCAAGGCGCATGTCGCCCGCGCCGCGCTGGAGGCGATGGCCCACCAGACCCATGACCTGAAAACAGCATTTGCCGCAGACGGTGCCGATTGGGCGGAACTGCGTATTGATGGCGGCATGGTTGCCAATGATTGGATGGCACAAGACCTCGCCGACATGCTCGCCATAGATGTCGAACGCCCGGCCTTTGTCGAAACGACGGCACTTGGCGCCGCAATGCTCGCTGCGGTTGGATGCGGGATGTACAAGTCGCTTGAGGATGCCGCTGTCATGCGCGGCGGCGTGCAGCGCTTTGTACCCAATATGGAAAAGCATGCACGCGATGCGCGGCTGGCCGGTTGGTCCAACGCCCTTGCGCGTGTTCTTCAATAGCCCAAGTCCCAGTTCACAACATCTTAACCATCTGACTGCAATGTAGAGCCGCCCATGTGGCGGACGACATCGACAGGACCAAAAGATGGATAATTTGCGCGGATTTGAACCGTTTGGATCAGACCTTGATGCTGATTTGCCCGCTTATGCCCTCTTTGAGGACGAAGACGCAGCAATAGAGCCGCCACCAATCATATCTGGCGACGACCGCCGGATGCAGGTTCGCGCGTTAAATTTTTGGACGTCGCAGCTGCACGACAAAAATTTCCCAAGCATCGAAGAACTCGAACCATCGGCCATCGAAGATTTCCGGGACTACAGCGTTCTTCTCGATTTTACCTCGGGAATCGAAAATCCGTCCATTGACTATCTTGGCGATAAATTGCGCGCCGAATGCGGCTTAAGCGCGGACGTCACTTATCTGGATGAAGTGCCCCGCCATTCGCTCCTGTCGCGCATTACCGAACATTATCGTCAAATCATTGCCAACCACGCGCCCATCGGCTTCGAAGCCGAGTTTGTGAACGATCGCGGCAATGTCCTCATGTACCGCGGCATTTTGCTGCCCTATTCGACGGACGATGACACGATCGATTTCATTTACGGCGTCATCAACTGGAAAGAAATCGCGCCTGCAGACATTAGCGAACCGTTGCAGATTGAAGTTGAACACGCGCTCGCAGCATTGCCGCCGCGGCAGGAACATGTCCCTCTATGGGCAGGCGGCCAGATGGCGGAGCAGCTTGATGACGCAGCGCCGTGTGATGACGTACAAAGCGATGAACCTTATTCGCTGCAGACGATAGCGCCCGATGAAAATGCAAGCCTTGCCGACTGGCTGGATACCGCACGACAATGTGCGGAAGAGGCCCGCGATGCCGATCTTCGCACCCGCGACGCCTTGTATCAGGCGATTGGACAGGCGTATGACTTTGCCTTGATTGCGGCCAATCACCCTGCCGATTATGCTGAATTGCTTCATGATGCAGGTCTAAAAGTACAGGAACGCGCACCATTTACGCCCATCGTTAAGCTGGTTTTTGGCGCAGGCTATGACAAGACCCGCTTAACCGAATTTGCCACAGCGCTTCAATTTGCGCAGCGCCATGCTGTTCCGATGGGAACGTTCGCCACTATTCTTGCTGGCTTTGACGGCGGCTTGAAAGCCATTGTGGCGGCAGAACGTCGCGCCAAGAAGATCGCTGCAGGCGTCGATCCGGCCACGGCGGCGACCGATGACCCGCGTGCGCGTTTGCGATCAGCGCGCAAGCGTGACCTCAGCGAATTTGCGGGCACAGGCGACGAATTTGTCCTGCTCGTTGCCCGCCGCGATGCCGATGGCAGCGTTGCGATTGTCGGCTCGGTTCAAGGCGACGCCATGTTCACCGAAAAGGCATTGCGCAAAGCCGACGTCTGACTTGTTTCGCAGGGCATTAATGCTTAACGCGTTGGTCAGATGACTGACGCCCTTGCCCTTGCTTATGCCCAACGCCTGATATCCTGCGAAAGCGTGACACCAGCGCAGGGCGCCGTATTTGACGCGCTGGAGGATATGCTGAAGCCTTTGGGCTTTCGCGTTGACCGTTTTGTATCAGGCACGGGTGACGACAATCCAGCGCATGGTGCGCCCGTCGAAAATCTGTTTGCCATTCGCGAATCCGGCGGGCGTCACTTTGCCTTTGCCGGGCATCTTGACGTCGTGCCGCCGGGTGCTGGCTGGGCGAGTGATCCTTTCGTTCCGCAGATAAAGGGCGATTTGCTCCACGGTCGCGGCGCAGTGGATATGAAGGGCAGCATCGCGGCATTTGTTGCAGCCCTGCACGAAATACCCACTGACGCAGGGACAATCAGCCTGATCATTACGGGCGATGAAGAAGGGCCAGCGATTTACGGCACCCGCGCCTTAATCGATCATATGCAAGCACTCGGCACGATCCCTGATGCCTGCCTTGTCGGCGAACCCACCAGCGTGAACCGGCTTGGCGACATGATGAAAATCGGACGGCGCGGGTCCGTGAACATGTGGATTTCGGTTGCAGGAACGCAGGGCCATGTCGCCTATCCGCATTTGGCCGATAACCCCATTCCCAAGCTCGTGGCGATCTTGTCGGAGATCGAAGCAATTACGCTCGATGCGGGCACCGACTGGTTCCAGCCAAGCAATATTGAAATCACGGACCTGGCTGTTGGCAATAAAGCGACCAACGTCATTCCGGCAAAGGCAGAAGCCCGATTGTCGATCCGGTTCAACGACCTGCAAAGCGGCGAGGCGCTTGTTGCGCGGATGCAAGAGCTTGTCGAAAAGGGCGGCGGCAACCTGACCGCCATGATTTCGGGCGAAGCGTTCCTGACCCCGCCGGGCGAACTATCGGCAGCTATTGCGGAGGCTGTTGAGGGCGTTATGGGCATAAAGCCCGAATCGTCGACCACGGGCGGAACGTCCGATGCGCGGTTCCTGACGAAAATCTGTCCCGTCGTTGAATTCGGACTATGTAACGCAACAATGCATAAGTTGGACGAGGCGGTGGCCATTGCCGACCTCTCTGCGCTCACCGAAATCTACCGGCGCGTCGCGATCCGGATGCTTGGTAGTTAGGGTCAGGGCCTAGCTTTTCAGCATAATATACAACGCGCCTGACCCGCCATGCCGGGGATGCGCGTTACGGACCGCAGAGATGCTCCGCGCATGTCGTGACGCCGCCAGCCAATCGCGCACAACGGCGGCAATCGCGCCCCTGCCCTGACCACTCGCCCGATCATGCGCGCGTTGCTTGCCGGTGACCAACAGAATGACCTTCATCTTTTGCGCGATCGCTTGTTCAAGCGCCCCATCGAGCCGGGCATAGGCACCCGACAATGACGCATCGTGCAAATCCACGCTGACATCGGGCATGATGCTGCCGCGCGTGATCCGTCGGTCCCAATGGCCATCCAGATTGTGCGGAACGGGCGCGATCTTGCTTTGCGCTGCCGCAGCAATTTTGGCTGGTTCAGCGCGTACTGGCTTGGGCTTGGCATTCAGATGCTTGGCCAAGAGCGCTTTGTCCGATGCTGCCGCAACCACTGGCTGCGCCTTTGGCTTGGTTACATGTATTGGGCTAACTGTGGCGACAACTTTCCCCCACAGTGCCTTTTCATTGCTGTCCAAATGCCGCGCCATGGCGAATTTATAGTCCGAGCCGGGTAACTGCCGCCTTGGGTAAGAAAATCAGCGCCGCGCCGCGTGCCGCCATACCGCCCGCGATGGCACGTGCCCGGTCACCGGCACCCCAAAATGTATCAATCCGGTTTGCGCCCTTGATCGCGCCGCCGGTGTCTTGGGCAATCCAGATACCGTTCGGTTCAGCACGGTCCATCGACAGCCACAGTGGCGCGCCCAGCGGTATAAACTTAACGTCGACGGCGACGCTTGCTTCGCCCACGACCGGATAGCCCATTGCGCCAAGCGGCCCAGCGCCGGTCAACTCGCGGAAAAACACAAAGCTTTTATTTTCCTGCATGACTTTGCGGCCCTCTTCGGGATTGGCACGCAAATAGGCGACAATGCCCTGCATCGAACCATCGGTGATGAGGCCGCGATCCTTCATCAACCGGCCAATGCCGGTGTAGCCACGCCCGTTTTGGCTTTCATAGCCAATGCGCATCACGCTGCCATCGGGCAGCCTTAGGCGCCCTGACCCCTGAATTTGCAGGAAGAAGAATTCGATCGCATCATTGGCATATGCGATTTCAAGGCCGCGTCCTGTCAAAGAGCCATTTTCAATCGCGGCACGGTCATCATATTGCACCAACTTGGTGCCACTGACTTTGCCGCGGATGTTCTTGCCCTTTAAATCATCAGAGAACTGCCCAAGGTCGACATCAATCAGGTCCGATGGCCGTTTGTAGACCGGCACTTCACAACCCGCCTGCCGCGTGCGGCAGCCGGCGATTTCGGGCTCGTAATAGCCTGTGGCGAACGCTTTGCCGTTACCGACTTGCACCGCGTCCATATACGCCGCGAAGAAGGATATCGCGTCACCCGTCCATGTTTTTACGGCGTCGCAGGCGGAAATCCAATCGGCACCTTCGGTAAGGCCACTGCTGTCATTGCGCCGAACGAGGCCCGGACAGCTCGTCTTGAAACTATCCATGGCAAGCTGGGCCTTGCGCGCATCGACCTGCAACGATCCAATTTCTGGCCCACGCACGACGCCTAAGCTCGCCGCGGTCGAACCGTCACCTGTCGGCACGGGCGCAGCCAGCGTTACCGCGGGCGTGGATGGAATGGGCTCAGCTGCCTTTTCCGGCAATATCGCGTCAGGCGATGGACGTGATGCACCCGTCGATGCGGTCGGCACCCCATTGGGAATGATGCCGCCCGAACAAGCGGACAGGGTAAGAGCGGATAAGCCTAAGGCAAAAAGGGCGCGTTTCATCGCCCAGGTGAATCAGACCGAGTCGGTTTCGTCAAGCTTCCAGTTGCGGCCGCCTGACTTAACATCGCGCATGAACGTCCAGATATCATGCGTTTCAACAGCGTCGGTCATCGAACCACCGATGATGTTGCCATCGGCGTCCTTCACCATCGCCGCGATGTCGGCATCAAACCGAACGGTAATACGCGCCATTGGGTGGTCGTAGCTTGCATCCAAAACACGCACTTCGTCGATACGCACCAAGCGATTGGCCAATGTCTCACCGCGCGCGTCGCGACCATCAATAGCCTCGGCAAAGCTGTCAAATACATCATCGTCGCACAGGAAACGCAGCGCTTCCTTGTCACCGCGCCAATAGGCCTCAAGCACCATCTTGTAGGCGGTTTTGGATCCTTCGACGAACAGTCCGAGATCAAAGCTCCGGTCCGCATTGGCAATTGCCTTGATGCCGCTTTGTGCGGCCATGTCGACATTTGAGATTTCGTTCGCCGGAATGGCCGCGGCGGCATCGCTGCCTGCCGACGGCTGGCGCAGCATAGGCTGGGCAGTCGTTTCGATCGGACGGCGCGCAACGGGCTCCTGTTCGTGACCCGTGCGCTTACCCAGCACCGAGTAAAGCCGAAGGCCGAGGAACGCTGCAACAAGAGCAAGCAATACAATAGTGAACGTCACAACGCCTCCATGCGCCAAATAAGTCCGGCATATAATTTCGATGGTATGGAATATCGCCCATCCCGCTCCGCCTCAATACCATATAAGCACTAATGTTGCGGGTTCAAAGGGCTTTACCTAAAGAAAAGTGCGGCTTGCCGCATGTGCAACAATGATTGCCCTTTGTCGGTCACCCTGCTAGGCGCGACGGCCAATAGGGGCGCGATTTGGCGTCCATGACAATCAATAGGAAAGCACGACATCACATGGCTGACGAAGCAGGCACCATCGTTTCGGAAAATGTAAAAGCTAATGGCGCAGATACCGCACCTGCAGTGGGTATGTTGAACCAGTATATCAAGGACTTGTCGGTAGAAAACCCGAATGCTCCGCACAGCTTTAACTGGGACGTGACACCGCAAATCGACGTCCAGGTGAACATTCTGGCCAATTCCATCACGGATGAAGTGCACGAAATCACATTGAAACTCGCGGTCAAAGCCGAAAGCGACAATGGCGTCCATTTCTCGGTCGAACTCGAATATGGCACGCTATTTGGTCTGCGCAATGTCAGCGACGAGCAAGCCCACCCGTTCCTTTTCGGTGAAGCGCCACGTTTGATGTTCCCATTTGCACGCCGGATTGTTGCCGATGCTGTTCGCGATGCAGGCTATCCGCCGCTCGTTCTCGAACCGATTGATTTCAACGCATTGTATATCCAGCAGCTCACGCAAGCACAGCAGATGGCAGAAACGCAGCCTGCAGGCGAAGCCTAAGGCCGTAGGTACCAGGTGAACATATGAGCCTGGTTCGAAACAGCATTACCATTGGGGGGCTGACTTTGGTCAGCCGCGTGCTTGGCCTATTGCGCGACATGTTGATGGCGCGCTACGTCGGTGCAGGCCTTGCGTCCGACGCGTTTCTGATTGCATGGCGGCTGCCCAACCTGTTTCGTGCATTGTTCGCCGAAGGCGCATTCGCGGCGGTTTTTGTCCCTCTGTTCAACAAAAAAATGACCGATGCTGAACGCGAAAAGGCACAATCGGGCCTGACCGCCGCGCGCACATTCGCGAGCCAAGTGCTGTCGGTGCTATTCCCGTTTCTGGTGCTGTTCACAGGCGTCATGATGCTGGCGGCTGGTCCCGTTGTCTGGGCCATGACCGGCGGCTTCCCCGATGGCGGGCCGGAGAAATTTGCGCTCGCACGGCATCTGACAATTATCACCTTTCCCTACCTGGCACTCATCTCATTGGTGTCGCTGCTTGGCGGCATATTGAATTCTCTGAACCGTTTCTGGGTCAATGCCGCCGCGCCGATATTGCTGAATATCTGCATGATTATCGCGCTGATTTTCTTCCGTGGTGACAGCGAAGTTGAAACGGCGGTTACCCAAGCCATTGCCGTGACCGTGTCCGGCGCGCTCCAACTGCTGTGGCTGATGTGGGCATGCCACCGCGCAGGGGCCAGCCTGAAGCTTGCATGGCCGCGCCTGACGCCCGACGTAAAACTGATGCTCGCCTTGATTGCGCCAGCCGCGATTGGCCAAGGCGCCATTCAATTCAACCTTCTTATCTCCACGTCGCTCGCGGCGCGGTTCTTGCCAGAAGGGTCGGTATCATGGCTCTATTATGCAGACCGCCTGAACCAGCTGCCATTGGGATTGATTGGCATCGCAATTGGAACCGCGATCCTGCCTGCGCTCTCCCGCCAGATTAGCGGCGCCGACACCAAGGCCGCATCAGACACGCAGAATCGTGCTGTCGAGCTGGCCTTGTTCTTTGCGATGCCCGCGACGGCGGCCCTGATCGTTTCGGCGACACCCATCGTCCATGGCATATTTGAACATGGCGCATTCACGGCCGCCGACACACGGGGGACTGCGGCTGTTCTGATGGCATTCTCAGCTGGCGTTCCGGCCTATGTCCTTATCAAGGTGCTGACGCCCGGATTTTACGCACGTAGCGACACCAAAACGCCGCTGCGGCTGGCTTTGTGGTCGATGTTGGTGAACCTTATCGGCAACCTCATTCTCATTTGGCCGCTCGCACATATCGGCGTTGGCGTTGCGACTGCGATATCGGCCTGGGTCAATGTCGCCTTGCTGTGGTTCACCTTGCGCAAACGCGGGCACATCGCGGTCGATGCGCGGCTTAAGCAAAAGGCGTGGCGCATTGTTCTGGCTGCAGCATTGATGGGTGTCGCCCTGTTTTTCGGTAATGAAATCATTGAAGACCAATTGGGCACGGGATTGTGGCGACGCATTGCTGTACTGTCGGTTCTCGTGAGCGTTGGCGGCGCGGTTTATGCGCTGGCCATATTGCTGTTCGGCGCTTACCGAATGCAAGAATTGAAATCCCTGTTCCGCAGGCGTGCAGCCTCGCCCGCGGCCAATATAAGCGAGTAATCATCATGCGCGTCGTTTCTGGCATTCAACCCACCGGCAATCTGCATTTGGGCAATTATCTGGGTGCGATCCGCAACTGGGTAAAGATGCAGAATGAAATGGAATGCCTGTATTTCCTTGCCGATTTACACGCGATTTCCATGCCGCATGTTCCGGCCGAATTGACGGCAAACACGCGCGAGATGGCCGCGGCCTTGCTTGCGTGCGGACTGGACACCGACAAAGCGATATTGTTCAACCAAGCGCAGGTCCCTGCCCATGCGGAGCTACAGTGGCTGCTCACCGGCACTGCGCGCATGGGTTGGCTGAACCGCATGACGCAGTTCAAGGACAAGTCGGGCAAGAACCGCGAAGGCGCGAGCATCGCGCTGTTCACCTACCCCGTGCTTCAGGCTGCCGACGTCTTATTGTATCAGGCGACGC
>JBILBJ010000096.1:0-6925 GCA_044353705.1 Sphingorhabdus sp.
AATATCCGAAGGAATGTTAGAAGAGGAGCGCCGGAAAAGCATCGCGTGGCTGTATTATATCGATATAACGGTGAATGCGAGGGTATATTTACGCTTTTCGCTGAACGTCAAATGAAGACGCTATTTAGCGTCCACCCGCATCCAGCCAATAGCGTCCAAATTTTCTGCAGATCGGGCTAGGCCCTGCCGAGATCGCCTTTACCGACGGTCCCGCTGGCCATTTCAAGCATGCGGTCGAGGCTCTTTTTGGCAGCCAAACGGACGGTTTCGTCGAGATGAATTTGCGGCTGAAGGTCGCGCAGCGCGAGGTACAGCTTTTCCATCGTGTTGAGCGCCATATAAGGGCAGATATTGCATGCGCAGTTGCCGTCAGCCCCCGGCGCACCGATGAAGGTCTTGGTGGGTTCCGCCTTTTCCATCTGGTGGATGATGTGCGGCTCGGTCGCGACGATGAGCGTGTCGCCCGTTATCGTCTGCGCATATTGCAGGATACCGCTGGTGCTGCCGACATAGTCCGCATGATCGATTATATGTGGCGGGCATTCGGGATGCGCGGCCACTGGAACGCCGGGATGCTGCGCTTTCAGTTTCAGCAATTCGGTTTCCGAAAACGCCTCATGCACAATACAGACGCCCGGCCACAGCAGCATGTCTCGGTTGAACTTACGGCTCAGATAGCCGCCCAAATGCCGGTCAGGCCCAAAAATGATTTTTTGTTCGGGGGGAATCTGGCTCAAAATCGTTTCAGCACTTGAGGATGTGACGATGATATCAGACAGCGCTTTCACTTCCGCCGAACAATTGATGTAGGTCAGCGCGATGTGGTCGGGATGTGCTTCCCGAAACGCCTTGAATTTGCCGGGGGGGCACGCATCTTCCAATGAACAACCCGCCGCCATATCGGGCAAAATAACCGTCTTTTGCGGGCTCAATATCTTCGCGGTCTCGGCCATGAACTTAACGCCGCAAAAAGCGATAACATCCGCGTCGGTTTCCGCCGCACGCTTGCTGAGTTCAAGCGAGTCCCCCACAAAATCGGCAAGGTCCTGAATTTCCGGCTTTTGATAATAATGCGCGAGAATGACAGCATTGCGTTCTTTTTTCAGCCGCTGGATTTCAGCGAGCAGGTCAAGTCCTTGTAAATTTTCGCGGGGCGTCGGGGCGTTCATGCTATCGTACCTTTGTTACAGCATTGTCATCTGCGTCTCGAGTGAAGCCCTATGTGGTCGATAAGGCCGATCGAAACAAGTTCTGGCGGGCGCTTTTACGCTGTTTTTTAAGCGATTAAATGCCAACCTTCGCCTTCAGCCGTCACCCGGCCCTGATTTTGCAAATCGATGAGATGCGCCAATACCGACCGACCGGCAGCGCCCGTCAGACGCGGATCGAGCCCCTTGTACATCGCAGCGACCATGTCGGGAATGTGCCCCTCCCCTGCCTCAAGCAAATTCAGAATCTGGCGCTCCCGCTGACGCCGGTGTCCAATCATACCGCGGACAAGCTGCCTTGGGTTTTCGACCGCTGGCCCATGTGCGGGGTAATAAATACGATCGGTGCGCTCATATAATTTTTGCAAGCTCGCCAGATAATCGCTCATATCGCCATCGGGCGGGCTGACGACGCTGGTGGACCATTTCATGACATGGTCGCCAGTAAACAGCGCCCCGCTTTCGACCAGTCCATAGCATATATGGTTGCTGGTGTGGCCGGGGGTAGCGACGGCTTCCAACGTCCACCCGTCGCCGGAAATACGCTCCCCATCGGCAAGGATGCGGTCGGGGGCATAATCCGGGTCAAAAGCACTATCGGACCGCGGGCCATCGTCGCGCAAGACAAGCGGCGCGCAGCCGATGATTGGCGCGCCTGTCGCCGCCTTTAACGGTGCCGCGGCTGGCGAATGATCGCGATGGGTGTGCGTGCACATGATCGCCGCGACACGCTTACCGGCAACAGCGCGCAAGATCGCCTCGACATGACCCTCACCATTGATATCAGCCGGATCGCCAATGCTCATTCCGGTACCGACTGGGCCCGGATCGATAACTGCAACATCGGACCCTGCGCCCACCAACCAGGTTTGCGTGCCTGTATAGGTGTACGGTGAGGCATTGGGCGCAAGCACGCGGCGCACAAGTGGTTCGTGCTGCTCGGTTTCGCCAGCTTCTATGCTATCGGGCCAGTTGCTCATGAAATGGCTATGGCGCAATGTGGCGCAAAGAAAAAGGGGCGGTTCGCAAAAACCGCCCCAATTGGTCTTTCAAATGTGGGGCGTGGCCGCCCGGCGAATGGATTTCCGTTTATTCCGCTGTGTCGCCTTGTGCTTCCAGCTTACGAATTTGCAGATCGATTTGTTTTACGACATCTTTGCGAACGCCCTTGGGCATTTCTTTGTCCTTCCGAATTTCATCACGCGCCTCACGCAAGCCTTTGATCGCTTCGGCCCGTGCTAATTTCGCTTGCCCTTTGCCGCACATAACCAACCGGACGCGCGATTTTTTCTTGCCGTCGAACCCGCTGACATCGGTGGTCACCGACTGGCCTTCACGACAGTCTTTCGGGATTTCGCTAATGTCAATTTCGGGAATGTATGAAGCGATATCCATGTCGCCCATGACACGAATGGTTTCCACGCGGCGGATTTTTCCGGGTGCGGGCGTATTGCCTTCAGCATCCTTTGCGCTGTCGGCGTGCACCGCAACATCTTCAGCCTCTTCCCCCGATTTTTCGGCTCCATCGATCAGTTTTTCGACTTCTTCCGGCGACAATTTCTTATCGGTGCGGAAGATGAAGGTTTTTCCGTCACGTTCGACCTTAGTTACTTCGCCGCCCATGGCGTCATGACCCACTATATCGACCGTCTCACCGTCGCGCTTCAGCTTAATTATCCGGACCTCGCGCTTGACTGCTTCAGGCTTGCCCTCTTCCGTCGCCACTTTGTCCTGGGCAACGACCGCGGGAACTATGGTCGCGGTCAGCGGCAATATGATTGCAGCTGCTGTTATGATACCAATCTTGCCAAGTGAACGGCGGGTATTGCTGGTGTCCTTCATGGTTATTCTCCTCAATCGTTCAATTATTGTTTTGGGTGAATTCAATGCCGTCGCAAAGGTCGGCACGCCATCAAATGCTGTCTTCGCCAAGGCCTTACCGTAAATCGCACGCTCTTCGGGGCCCTTGCCCGCCAGCACGCGCGCATCGCACGCCGCTTCCTGATCAAAGCGGAATGCATTCCAGCTGATCCACGCAACCGGGTTGAACCATTGCAGGCACAGGATGATGAAAGCGGCCAGATTGGCGAACAGATCGCCCGATTTGTGGTGCGCCATTTCATGCGCAATCGCCAGGTCGCGTTCGGCAGGCGAATAGGCTTTGGTGAAATCCTGCGGCACCGCGATCACCCGATGGAAAAGGCCAAAAGCCAATGGTCCGGCCACCTGATCGGATGCGACAATTTTGACGCCATCGACTACCGCGATGTCTGTCGCTTCGGACAATAGGTCATCGCGCATTGCGGCGTAACGGATCATCTGGACCATGAACAACAGCACCGCGCCACCAAGCCAGATCAAAACACCGAGTGCCAGAAAATCAATCGTAGGGAGGGCGTCAACCGAGTTTGCCGTAGTCGCCATAGTGTTCGGGGACGATAGCCCTGCTAGCACGGCTTCCCTCACCGTGTCTTGGATAGCAATGCCGCCGTCAGCTGTTGAAATGGATGGTCCTTCGAGCGTGGGCATGCACACACGGGCAGCGGGTATAAACCAAAGCGCATATGCGATGGTCGGACCAAAATATTCGGCGACAGGCCGCCGTACAATCAAAATAGCGGCCATCAGCAATGTCGTTGTCAATAAGGTATCAAACAACCAAGCGCCCATGAAGTCTATGTTCATGATTTCATCTCCCGCAACAGTCGTTCGATTTCGGAAATGTCAGCGTCGCTCAGCTTTTCCTGCTCGGCAAGATGCGCAACCAGCGGCATGAACCGCCCCCCAAAAAGCCGGTCAACCAACCGCTTGGATTCATGCGAAACATAGTCTTCGCGATCAATAAGAGGGGAGTATAAGAACCGGCGTCCGTCGGCGCGATGCTCAACAGCTGCTTTGGTCAGCAGGCGCGACAGCAAGGTTTTCACGGTTGGTAACGACCAGTCACGATCATCGGGTAAGCGCGCAGCGACGTCTGTCGCCGTCAACGGCGCGCGCTCCCAAAGGATTTCCATGATTGTTAATTCAGCGTCGCTGATACGTTCTGATGACATTTTGAAATCTCCGACTACAGACGTAGTCGATTCGACTACATCTGTAAACGTCGTTTGTCTGCCATAGTCGGTTTTTTGTCGAACGCCTTTACAACTGGGCATCAGGTAAAGGACGAATTAAATGGCCATATAACTGATATAAAAAAATTTTCAGGATATGGCATGACCGGTGCACACATAACTATGTTCAACACCCACCCAGCGAGGACGGGTGCTATGCGTCTGATCTCGCACCATCTGTCCTCGCTTTCTCCCGCTGAAATTTGAAAACAAAAAAGGCTGGAACCCATCGCGGATTCCAGCCTTTTTTTTTGCGTGCCTTGACGGCTTTTGGTTATTTCGCGCCGAAATTGATCTTTGCAGTTACGCCAACATACCGATCCGCCTCACGGGGGATGATGTAGCGATATGCACCGCCAGGACCACCCGATACGATCGAGGAAGCAAAGCTTTTGTCGAACAGGTTCTTCACCTGCAACGCGATCCGCCATCCATCGTTAGGATCAACCAAAGCTGCTGACACATCGACAATCGCATAACCCTCTACGGTCGAGCCAAGGCGGACAGCCGGGTTCGCACTCGCTTCGTAAATCTGGTCGGACTGGCGTGAGATCTGGCTTGCCAACTCGATATTCGCAAAGCCCGAAGTTTCAATGTCATATTGTGCGCCAAACGACATTTTCCATTTTGGTGCGTTCGCCAAAGGCGTGCCCTTGGCAACCAATTGCGATGCGTCAGCACCTGGCGGCAAGCGGAAATTCTCAACCTGCGCCTTGTTGTAAGCAACGCCGCCCGAAAGCGAGAAGTTACGCAATGGCGTCGCAACAAAATCAAGCTCGAAACCTTGGGTCGATACCGAACCTGCATTGGTCAGGCGCGTGGTGCGTACACCGGCTACGAAATCTGGGCTGTTTGCCTGATAGTTGTTATACTTGGCATAATATGCCGCGAGGTTGAGAATCAGGGCGCCGTCGAAAAGGGTATTTTTCAAGCCCACTTCATAAGCGTTGACCGTTTCTGGTGCGATAACACCAGCGCCGGGTGTCGTCAGGTTATAGAAGATGTTGTAGGCAGGACCCTTATAACCACGCGTGTAGCTCGCATAAGCCATATTGTTTTCAGTCAGGTCTGCCTGAACAGCTGCCTTACCCGAAAGGTTATTGTTGCTGGTGCTGGTGGTGAAGGGAACGCCGTTTGAGGCGCCCGCAACAAAGCCGGTAGCGGGCGCGGTTGCCACGAGACCATTATTGTAAACGCCAGCGTCAAAATTTGGTTGCACACCTGGACCTGCGAGCGAGGTGCGGCGGATATGGTTTACATCCAATTCGTCATTTGTGTAGCGCAAGCCACCAATAAAACGCAGGCTGTCGGAAAGGTTGAGCGTAGCCTGACCAAATAGCGACATGTTTTTGAACGTCGATCCAAAGTCCGCGGTTCCGGCAGGGGTGGTGATCGTCGAAACCCCTGCAGCGGTCGAACAAGGTACGAGGCCAGGCACAACCGCAGCGAGCGTCGATGCTGAACAGGTAATCACCTCGCGCGTGAATGTACGGTCAGATTCGGCCTTTGAATAATATGCCCCGACGACATATTCGAGGAATTCACCGGTCGGCGAAGCAACGCGAATTTCCTGGCTAAAGGTAGTCGATGTTTGCGGTCCATTATCGTGCAATTGGTTCAAACCAACATAGGGGCGGTCGAGCCAGTCACCATCGCGGATTTCGGTGTTATCCCAACCCCGATAGCTGGTGATCGACGTCAAGCTATGTTCACCCAGTTCGATGTCTGCTTGCAGCGCAATGCCCCAGCTTTCTTCTTTAGTCGTGGTGACAAGGTTCTGCCGGATGTTGCGTGAATCCGAACGATCGAAACCCGTTCCAGCGAGCGCCAGCGCGGCTGCGTTCGTTGGCGTGTTGCCAATAATTTCGGCACAGCAATCATCATTGGCTTTGCGGTAATCGGCGCGCAGCGTCAGCATGACTTTTTCGCTCACGTCGGCCTCAATCGCGCCGCGAACACTGTAATGTTCATAGCCATTGACCTTGTTGCCCGTGGTCAAATTGTTGATGTTGCCGTCATAGCTTCCGTAAAATCCGGTGAAGCGCGAACGCACATTGGCGCTCAGCGGCACGTTAACAGTCGCACGACCGCGATATTCGGACTTCGCGAAGAATGAACCTTCAACGGTCGCACCAAATTCTGCTGTTGGACGCTTCGTTACGATGCTGACCACACCAGCCGATGCGTTCTTTCCAAACAATGTACCCTGCGGTCCGCGTAGGACTTCGATACGCTCAACATCGAACAAATCGGTAAAGCCTTCACCAGCGCGGCTCAAGACAACGCCGTCAAGAACGGCAGCAACCGATGGTTCAGCAGCAATCGAAAAGTTGATGGTACCAACGCCGCGCAGGAACAATGCCTGGTTCAGCGACGTACCCGCCTTGCGGAAGTTCAAGCTTGGAACGAGATACTGCGCATTTTCAAGTGTGACACCGCCATTATTGGCAATAGCCTCACCGCCGACGACGGATACCGCGAGCGGAATATCCTGCAAACGCTCTTCACGCTTTTGCGCGGTTACGATGATTTCTGCAGTGGCCGATTCATCTTCTGCCGGAGCGGTCTGCGCCATCGCGGGCAGGCTGACCCCAGCCATAATTG
>JBILBJ010000097.1:0-6922 GCA_044353705.1 Sphingorhabdus sp.
CCGAGCAAATCTTTGCTTTTCTCGATGCAAATAAAGACGGCTTCATCGCTAAGGACGAAGCACAGGGACCATTGGTCCAGTATTTCGGGATGATCGACACCGATAAGGACGACAAGATTTCGATGGCTGAACTAAAAACTGCCATGGAAGCAATGCGTCCGCCCGAGCCTGCGCAAGGCTAGGCCCAAGGCAAATAAACTACCCTAAAATATTAGGATAAAACGCGCGGGCGGCCATTGGGCTTCCCGCGCGTTTTTAATGTCAGGCGACTGTTGCCTTGCGGATGACGCCTGGGTTCGCAGGTGGCTCACCCTTTGGCAATGCATCGATATGTTCCATGCCGCTGGTGACTTGGCCCCAGACCGTATACTGACGGTCAAGGAAGGTCGCATCATCAAAGCAGATGAAGAACTGGCTGTTGGCCGTGTTCGGGTCATTGGTCCGCGCCATGGAGCATACGCCGCGCACATGCGGTTCAGCGTTGAATTCCTGCGCCAGATTTGGCTTGGACGAACCGCCCATGCCAGTGCCGTTCGGGCAACCGCCCTGCGCCATGAATCCGGGAATCACGCGGTGGAACTTCACACCGTCGTAAAAGCCTTCGCCAGCAAGTTCTTTGATACGGGCAACATGGTTTGGCGCCAGATCAGGGCGAAGTTTGATAACAACGTCGCCGCTGTCGAGCGAGAGGGTAAGCGTTTCATCGGCCATATATATAATCCTTTAGGCTGGGGAAATGTTGACGGTGCCCTAGGGGATGCATTGCGCTGGTGCAAAGCCAAAATCATTGCAATTTAACGCTGCAAGCTTAGGAGGGGCGCAATCACAACGTCCAGGCACAAAATTACGAATGGGAGGCCCGCACATGACCAGCGATATCGCCGACCCATTGACCATCGATACCGAAATTGTTGAGACGCTGGACGAAGACAACCGTCTGACCCGCGATTATGTCGACCGCGTGCTGGACGCCATGGAAGCGGGAGACGCCCAAGAAGTCTACCGGCTTGTTGAACCGCTCCACGAAGCCGACATTGCCGACCTTCTCGAGCTAACGCCGTCTGAGCGGCGCGGTGACCTTGCCATCAGCATGGGCGAGCTAATGAGCGCCGAAGTGCTGGCAGAGGTTAATGACTATGTCCGCGAGGATATCATTGACGCCTTGCCCGCAGCACAAGTCGCTGGGCTTGCTGGACAGTTGGATACAGATGACGCGGTCGCGATCATCGAGGATATGGAGGAAGAGGACCAGCAGGCCGTTCTTGCCGAGCTGGACCCAGAAGACCGCGCCGTCATCGAAAACGCGCTATCCTACCCTGAAGAGTCGGCCGGCCGAATCATGCAGCGCGAGCTGGTCGCCGTGCCCGAGCATATGACCGTAGGGCAATTGATCGACTATTTGCGCGACAATCACGACCTTACCACTGAATTCTGGGAAATTTTTGTCGTCGACCCGCAGCATAAGCCAGTGGGTACGTGCAAGCTCAGCTGGATCATGCGCAGCCAGCGCAAGGTTCTCGTCAGCGACATTATGATGCACGAACAGACGCTGATTCCCGTGGACATGGATCAGGAAGAAGTCGCGCTTCGGTTCCAGAAATATGCGCTTATTTCCGCCGCTGTTGTCGATGGCGCGGGACGTCTTGTCGGCGTCATCACGGCCGATGACATCGTGCACATCATTCAGGAAGAAGCTGACGAGGATATCTTGCGGCTGTCGGGTGCCGGCGAAGGCGACATTAACGAGCCTATTTCGGACAGTTATAAAGCGCGCGTGCGTTGGCTGATTGCCAATTTGGGTACCGCGATGGTTGCCAGTTTCATCATCGCGCAATTTGGTGCAGCGATTGAAACCATGGTCGCCTTGGCGATTCTCATGCCTATTGTTGCCTCCATTGGCGGTAATGCAGGCACGCAGACGCTTGCGGTGACGGTGCGCGCGTTGGCGACCAATCAGCTTACCCAATCGAACACGATGCGGTCGATCTGGCGTGAGATTCGCGTCGCCCTGCTCATTGGTGCAACGATTGCCGTTATTGCCGGCTTCGGCGCAGGCATCATCTTTGGCGATCAGCTGCTGGGCGGGGTTATTGCGGTGGCGATATTGTGCAATATCGCGCTGGCTGGTCTGTCGGGTGTTGCCATACCGGTTCTGCTTGATCGCCTGGATCAAGACCCTGCCGTATCAAGTTCGATATTCGTAACGATGATTACGGATTCCATGGGCTTCCTGATTTTCTTGGGGCTTGCGGTCTTCAGCGGCCTTGTCGGTTAACACTGCAGTTCCCGAATAACGCCCATGCCTCTTAACATGACAAAAATCGCGTTTGGCGCGGAAAGCCCGAAACATTTGCGCGAGCGCCTCGCGGCTTATGCGCAGGATGGCGAAGTGCGCCTGACCACGCGTTACTTGCCCAAGCGCGTTGACGAAATGGCGGGCGGCTCGCTGTTCTGGATTCACACGCATACCATCATCGGTCGAAGCCCGATTTTGGGCTTTATGGAAAATGGCGCCGGTCGCCATTGGATCCGGCTGCAACCGCGCCTGATCGCGGTGCGTTCAACGCCAAAAAGGGCGCATCAGGGCTGGCGCTATCTTGAAGAAGCGAACACGCCGCCGGATCTCGATTCGATCGAAACCGATGGCCGTGACGAAATGTCACCAAAGATGCTCGGCGAACTCATGAAGATGGGGCTGGTTTAGGCCGCGTCGCGTTTCGCGAGCACCTTTGAAATCACATCTGCAAACGTCTCGGCGCTTTGTGCGCCCGGAACCATGAATTTCTGGTCAAAGATGATCGCGGGGACGCCGGTGATATTCTGGTCCATCCAATGCGCCATTTCAGCGCGCACGCTTTCGGTCAGCGCCGCGTCGGCGATCCACGCTGCCGCAACTGCGCGGTCCATGCCTTGCGCCTCGGCAATGTCGCACAAGACTTCGGTGTCACTCACATCGCGGCGGTCCTGAAAATAGGCCTTAAACAGTGCCATTTTCAGCTCGGTTTGCGCTTTCCAGCCGCGTTCACTTCCGAAAATCGTCAGTAGCTTATGCGCATTGAACGTATTGTAGATGCGCATGCCCTCGCCATAGTTGAAGGCAAAACCCACGCTATCGCCAATATCGCTCAGCCGTTGCCGGTTGGCGCGGCTCTGTTCGGGCGTACTGCCATATTTGCGGGCAATATGTTCGGCGGTGTCTTCGCCCTCAGGGGGCATATTCGGGTTGAGTTGAAACGGGTGCCAATGCGTTTCAACGGCCAGATCGCGGCCTACCAGCGCAAGCGCTTTTTCCACCTGCTTTAAACCGATGATGCACCACGGGCACACGACATCGGATACAATATCGATGCGCAATGGAATGGCGGCCACCGTCATTGCGAAACCCAATATTTCAATAGGCTATGCGCAATCGCAAAAGGCGGCGGCGCATTGAAACGGCGGTCCGAAGCACCTTCCAGCGCAGCGCGCGCTTCTTCCTTGGTGACCCACATGGCGTCTTCTATTTCAGTGGTATCGAGGACCAGCGCGTCGTTTTGCGCATCGGCAATACACGCCATCATCAGTTGCGACCCGCCAAATGGCCATGGTTGACTGGTGACATAGCGCACAGCGCCGCAGGTAACGCCGGCTTCTTCATGGATTTCACGACGAACCGCTTCTTCCATGCTTTCGCCGGGCTCCAAAAAGCCAGCGAGTGCCGAGTAATTTCCGGGCGGGAAGCGCGACTGGCGACCGACGAGCGCTTTGCCTTCATATTCGGCGAGCATGATGACCACAGGGTCGGTGCGTGGAAAATGTTCCTTTGCGCAATTGCCGCATTTGCGGCCCCATCCTGCACGGAACAGCACTGTGGCATGTCCACAGCGTCCACAAAAGCGATGGTTATTGTGCCATTCGATCAGGCTGCGTGCAGTGCCGTAAATTGCAGCATCTTCGGCAGGCAGCATGGACAGTGCGCGCCAGATAGCGGGCGAACGGAATGCGTCTCCGGTCGCCTCAACGACGGCGACAAAGTGCGGCTTATCATCAGACAGGCCAAGTAAGATAAGCTCTTCCGAACCATCCAGCTCTGCCAGCGAATGCCAATGCAAGCCGCCTGCGTCGCTGACGCGGGGGTCAAGGCCATCGAGACCCAAAACCCGCGCACGCCAGTCAGCCAGCAAAACACCATAGGCTTCCGCGTCGTTGCGTACGCGGTCGGCGCGATCGAGCGGTGAGCCCGTAAATCCCGGCGACATCATCGGATCAGGCTGGCAGGCCAAGGTCCTTCAGGACCCATTTTGCGAAATTCTCGTGGAACGGATAGACGTTGCTTGGCATATATTGCGCCATGCAAATCGCCCGCAGCTTGCGCTTCGGGTCGACGAAAGCAACGGTGCCGGCAGCACCACCCCAGCCATACACACCTTCGTTCGCGCCCTTGCCAACGCGTCCGCCCGCGCCAAAACCTGCGCCTTCCGCAAACGTACCGTCGGTTGACACGCCAGAGGGCAACAGGTCGGACATTGCGAGAGCTGCCGTTTTTGGCGACATAATCCGCACACCGTCCAGCTCACCATAATTGGCAAGCATGTTGAGGAACCGGTCATAATCGCGCGCCGAACAAACCACACCTGCACCACCAAAGGCAAAGGCAGGCTTGTCGAGATAGATGCTCGTCGCCGCGGGATCGATTGGAAACAGGATGCCGTTGACGGGCGCATAGTTGGAAACCAATCGCGGCGTTTCCGACTTTGGCACTTGGAAATAGCTGCTGTTCATTTTCAGCGGCTCAAAAATGCGGGTCTTGAGGAAAGCTTCAAAATCCATACCGCTGGCAACTTCAAT
Organism: Sphingorhabdus sp.; assembly: GCA_044353705.1. Taxonomy (GTDB): domain Bacteria; phylum Pseudomonadota; class Alphaproteobacteria; order Sphingomonadales; family Sphingomonadaceae; genus Sphingorhabdus_B. The sequence continues at coordinate 4,828 of JBILBJ010000097.1, forward strand.
CACGCGGCCCAACAAATCGAGCGAGATGGAGTAGCTCCATTTGGTTCCGGGCTCGGCAATCAACGGCAATTTGGCAAGCCGTTCCGAAAATGTCTTCAGATCGGGGGTCGGTGTGCTGGTTGGTTGACCGGGGATAGGGAAGCGGCTGACAATGCCCGGCGTGATGCCGTTGTCCAGATAAGCCTGCAGCAATGGCCCCTTGGTGATGATGGAATATCCAAGACCAGCCGTATGCGTCAACAAGTGGCGAACCGTAATCTGGTTCTTGGCCGGAACCGCATCCATGCTTTTTTCTGGATCGGTCAGGACCGTCATATTGGCGAATTCAGGCAGAAATTCGGATATGGGCTGGTCAAGCTTCATCTTGCCTTCGCCAACCAAAATCATCGCGGCCATGCCCGTGATGGGCTTCGTCATCGAATAGACGCGCCATAATGTGTCGATATTGACAGGCGTTTTCTCGCCCAGTCCTTGCGTACCAACGGCGATGACGTCTGGCAGACCAGACGCCCGGCCAATCGTTGCCAAAACACCCGGAAGCTTGCCCGATGAAACATAGCTTTCAAATTCGGCTTTGATCGTAGGGTATTTTTCGGCAGCCTGCGCCCAAGCCATGCCGGGCAGGAAAGCACCAGCGGCGCCGGCCCCTGCCAGTCGTCCGCCCCATGCCAGTAATCCGCGCCGATCCAACATGATATGGCCTGTTGCTTGTACGTCCATCATCTCTCTCCTGCGTTCAAAACCGCCTCAGTCACTTTTCTGAATAGGGTCGGCAGACCGGAATTGTCGAGCGATTTTAGCGGCCACCATTCGCCCTCACCCGGGCCGTCCGCGTCTGTTGGCCATGACGTAACGGCAATGTTCAGGGTAAGGGAAAAATGCGTGAATATATGCGCAACCTGCACCGACAATTTTTGCCAATTGGCTGCGGCAGGAGGAACTGCGTCACCGTCGATGCGCGCAGTCCATTTGTCATCAGGTAATGCCCGCATGCCCGCAAGCAAACCGCGATCATCACGGCGCAGCAGCCAGACATGGGCGTCACGTTCAATCCAGTACACATGCCCCACCCGTTGCGGCTTCGCGCTTTTCGGCAATTTTGCGGGATAGGTTTCGGGGTTGCCTGCACGAAAGGCGGCACATGCGGATTGGATGGGGCAAATCAGGCATGAAGGCGAACGGACCGAACAGATGCCCGCGCCTAGATCCATCATCGCCTGCGCGAAATCGCCTGCCCTCAGTTCTGGGGTAATGCTATCGGTAGCCTCGCGAATGCGCGGCTTTGCCTGTGGCAGCGGCGTTGATATCGCACATAGCCGCGACACCACGCGCTCAACATTGGCGTCGACCACCACCGCGCGCCGTCCAAATGCGATCGCGGCAATCGCCGCTGCTGTATAAGGACCAATGCCGGGCAGCTTTAGCAAATCTGCTTCATAGGAAGGCAATTGCCCCTGATATTCGGCAACGACCACGCGTGCGCATTTTAACAGATTGCGGGCGCGGGCATAATAACCAAGCCCGGCCCATGCGGCCATAACATCCGCATCATCGGCCGCAGCTAGGGCCGCAAAATTGGGCCACGTCTGGGTGAATTTGTGGAAATAGGCACCGACGGCGGCGACCGTGGTCTGCTGCAACATGATTTCCGACAACCAGACATGATATGGGTCCGCGAAACCCTGCCCCGGCAATTTTCGCCATGGCAAGGTTCGGGCATGAACATCATAATGCGCCAGCAGACGCTCGGCGATATCCCCAGAATTCTGGTCAGTCTGTTGGACGGCAGGCATGTAAAATGGCATGGATTAGGTGATGGATAAAGGCAAGCCACCAACAGCGCCGAAGGGCCCGAAAAAGCCGGTAACGCCAAAGACGTTTCAGCGTCCGCGCGGCGGCGAGGCCAAAGCGGTGTCCGCACTCATGCCCGAAATCGGCAGGGCGGCTTTCCGACGCTTTGGCTTTGTGCAAAGTTCGGTCGTCAGCCGCTGGGACGAAATTGTTGGCGCGCGTTACGCCGCTGTCTCTGCGCCTGAGGCGATCCGCTTTCCCATTGGCAAGAAATCCGATGGCACGCTTGAGCTTACCGTTGAAG
>JBILBJ010000098.1:0-6879 GCA_044353705.1 Sphingorhabdus sp.
GCGGGCGAAATTGTGAGCGCATAAGGCGCGCGTGATTCGCAGGTTTTCGCCTTTCCGGAATATCGCTGCAGCACTGATTCTGCTGGCGCTGGCTTTGCGCGTCATCATCCCGTCCGGCTTTATGCCGTCGTCGGAGCGTGGTTTTGCGCTGACCATCTGTACGGGAATGGACACCCAGACCGTCTGGATGGATAAATCGGGTAAGCTGCACAAAGAAGACCCGTCAAAAGGCAAATCGGTTGAACATCAGCCTTGTGCCTTTGCGGGAACGGCGATGGCGGCGGATATGCCTGCCGCTGATTTCCAAGTCGCAATGGCGCCTGTTGCGCTTGCTATTCCGGTTTTTGCAAAGCGCGAAGTATCGATTGGATCTGGCCTCGCTGCCCCGCCACCGCCAGCCATAGGGCCACCTTCTTACGTCTAAACTACAGGGCTGCTTTGCGGCCTATCTCTTGTTTAGATTTAGGAAAATATCATGAAATTTTTGTCCATTTTGCGCGCGTCTGCTGCGTGCACCTTCATTGCCATCATTACCCCCGCCGCCGCTGAAGAGGCTGCTGACACCACGATTATTGTCACCGGCCGCGTCGCCGCCGATGAAGCCGAAATATCGGCAAACAACACCGCGGGCGGCACTGATGTCGTGAGCCACGAAGATTATGCAGATAAGACTGTTGTGTCTTTGCGTGATACATTGGCCTTTTCGCCAGGCGTGTATACCCAGCCGCGCTTTGGGCAGGAGGTCCGCATTTCCATTCGCGGTTCGGGCCTTTCTCGTGGGTTTCACATGCGCGGACTGACGTTGTTGCAGGATGGCATTCCCATCAATCTGGCCGACGACAATGGCGACTTTCAAGAACTTGAACCCACATTTTTCGACCATTTAGAGGTATATCGCGGCGCGAACGCGTTGAGGTTCGGTTCCGGCACATTGGGCGGCGCCATCAACGGTGTTACGCCCACAGGCGACAATGCGGCGGGTCTTTACCTTCGTGGTGATGTCGGCAGCTCTGATTTTTATCGCGGCTTGGCGTCTTTTGGAGTGGGCGACGGCGATGCCAATGCTTGGGCAGCGATCAGCGCCGATAGCCACAAGGGGGACCGCCAGCACGCCCAGCGGGGCTCATTGCGTTTTAACGGAAATGTTGGGCTTAGGATTTCGGATGTCGTGTCAACGCGATTTTACGTAAGCGCGACGACACTTAATCAGGAACTACCTGGTGCCTTGACCCGCGCGACGGCCTTGTCTGCACCGCGAACCGGCAATTTTGTCGGGGATCAGGCGCGCGATATCAATTCGGTTCGTATCCAGAACCGGACCCGTTTTGAATGGGGCAACAGTCGTTTGGATGTTGGCGCGTTCTTGAACTCCAAAGAATTATATCACCCAATTTACCAGGTTATTGATCAGGCATCGACAGATCGCGGCGTGTTCACCCGTTATGATCGTGAGGGAGACGACTGGAGCGTTACTGTCGGCGGAGAGTCCCGTTGGGGAACCATTGACGCAAAGCGCTTTATCAATGTGAACGGCAAGCGTGGAGCGCTTACCTTCGATGCCGACCAGACTGCGCGCATATCGAACATATATGGTGAGGTGCGCGCCACGCCGGTTGCGGGCTTTACGGTCATCGCTGGCGGAATTTATGCCGATGGTTTCCGAAAGCAGGTTCAAATCGTTCCGTCTGTCGCAACGGGTGCAGCGTCGTTCGACGCTTTCTCGCCCAAATTTGGCGTCCTTTGGGAACCGTCCGAAGACGTCCAGATTTTTGCGAATTATAGCAAATCCACAGAATTCCCGACCTTCGTTGAGCTCGCACAAATTGCGGCGTTCGTTCCTGTAAAGGAACAAACAGCATGGACAGCCGAAATCGGGACACGCGGAAAAATGGGATGGGCGAGCTGGGATATTGCCCTGTACCGCGCCAACATAAAACGCGAAATGCTGCAATTTACGGTAGGGCCGGACATTCCCGCGACAACGTTCAACGCCGATAAAACCCGGCATCAGGGCATCGAAGCCGCGTTTAGCGCAGCGCCGACCGATTGGCTGCGCTTCCGCCAAATCTGGCAATATTCCGACTTCCGCTTTGTCGCTGATGCCCAATATGGCAACAACCGGCTGCCTGTAGTGCCAAAGCATGTCCTGCGGTCGGAGCTTCGACTTGGGAACGACGATTTGCATATTGCCCCCAATGTTGAGTGGGTGCCACAGGGTGCATGGGCAGACTATCGGAACACGACGCGCACGACAGGCTATACCCTGTTAGGCTTATCTGCCGGCGCGCGCGTTATGGCCGGGGTCGATCTATTTATTGATGCGCGGAACCTGACCGGCGAGAAAGCCATCGGCGACGTGTCTGCCGCTATCCTTGCCTCCACAGCATCCGCTATTTACCACCCGGTTGAACGCCGTGCCATTTACGGCGGCGTCCGTGCGCGGTTTTAGGAGACCAGAAATGGAAAATACGTCTTTCTACCGCACGATCTGGCGTTGGCATTTCTATGCCTCGCTCTTCGTCATGCCACTCATTCTCATTCTTGCCACAACTGGGGCAATTTACCTGTTCAAGCCGCAATTGGACCGGTGGGAAGAGCGTGCATTTACAAACCTGCCGACTGAACAGGCAGTGTCACCCAATGTGCAGTTGGCCGCCGTAATGGCGGCCCATCCCGGTGCGCAATTCCAAAGCTATCGCTTGCCCGAACGTGCAGGTGATGCCGCCATGATACATATTGGCCTCGCCGACGGCCAATCCATGCGCGACGTCTATGTGTCACCGCACGGTAAAGTGTTGGGCAGTATCGATCCGGAAAGCCGGATATCTGCCACGGTGTCGCGGATACATGGTTCGCTGCTGATCGGCAAAATGGGCGACTGGATTGTTGAACTGGCGGCGTGTTGGGCGATCGTCATGATCTTGACCGGACTGTATATGTGGTGGCCGCGCGGGCAGCGCTTTGCCGGTGTCGTGTGGCCCCGGTTGGGGAAGGGCAATCGCGTATTCCTGCGCGATCTGCATGCGGTCACTGGGTTCTGGGTTTCAGGGCTGGCGCTTGTTTTGCTGACCACTGGACTGCCTTGGGCGAGCGTCTGGGGTGATGCTTTCCGTATTGCCCGCGCTGAATTGGGCCTCGTCCAAGGCGCGCAAGACTGGAAAACGGGCAGTGCCGCAATGCATGCCGAGCATGATCATGATGCGATGATGAAAATGCAGGCTGCCGGTGTCCCGCTGGTTGGCTTGGCGGACATGGTCGCCAAAGCGAAAGCCGAACGGCTGCCGCATCCAGCGTTGGTGAAAGCACCAGGCGCGCCTGAGCGTTTCGGCCCGCCTACGCCGATGGCTTGGACCATTAAGTCGGAGGCGCAGAACCGGCCATTGAACCGCGAGATCACATTTGATGTTGCAACCGGCAAGGAGCTGTCTCGGAAGGGCTTTGCCGACAAGCATGTGATCGACCGCGCGGTCAATTATGGAATTGCATGGCATGAGGGCCAGCTTTTTGGCTGGATTAATCAGCTTGTCGGCGTGTTTACGGCGGTTGCCCTGATCACATTGGTGGTGTCGGGTTTCCTGATGTGGCGACGGCGCAAGCCCGATGATGTGCTCGGCGCACCGCCCGTTGCTGCGCTGCCACCGAAAATACGCGGCGTGGCGGTGATCATCGCTGTAATGGCCATATTGTTGCCATTACTCGCGATGTCATTGCTGGCTTTATGGCTGTTCGACCGGCTGTTGCTGCCCCGACTGCCGGCGCTTGCGATGTGGCTTGGGTTGCGTCCGGCTCAGCCTGCGTAACGTGCTGCTGTCTCGCGGATAAGCGAGATCATATTGGGAATGCCCTGTGTCCGGTTCGAACTTAACTGATTTTTGAGGTCGAACGGCGCAAGGGCACTCTCGATATCGGTCTTTAGAATATCGGCCGCGTTTTTATTCTCGACCGTTTTCAGGACCAATGCGATGATGCCCTTGGTGATCGCGGCGTTGCTGTCGGCCAGAAATGTCAGTTCGCTATCTGCGGTCACGGGATAGACCCATACGCTTGCTGAACATCCCCGAACCAGCGTCGCATCGGTTTTCAACGCGGCGGGCATTTCGGGCAATTCGCGCCCAAGGTCGATAAGCAACCGATAGCGGTCATCGCCCTCAAGAAATGCATATTCTTCTGTAATGTCGGCAAAGGTTGTCATGCACTGCGCATATGGCCGCGGTGCTTAGATATCAATCCCTGCCGCTATCGCTTCAAGCCTTTTCACGCGCTCTTTCAAATCGGCAACCTCAATACGCGACGTGGCCGAGGGCACCGGTGCATCATTGCCGTGCCGCATGGTTTCAAGCTCGGCATGCTTAAGCGCAATCCAGTCGCGCCAGCCACGCAGGCTTAGTGACGACACGATGCCGACACACAGCACCGCAAAGGCGCCGATGATGATGTAGAAGTTGGGATCCTGTTGCATGGTCCTTCCTTTCCGTCCGCGCGCCGTTACCGGCTGCGCAGTTCCTCAATCTGACGGTTGATGTCACTCGCGCTATTGTTGTCCGTCGCGATGCGCTCCAAAACCTGAATGCGTTCCTTTAAGGCACGAATTTCGTCCTGCATCTGCTGCGTATCCGCATTGTTCAAAAGACGGTGGGTTTTAGTACCCATAAAATCTTGATCCTCAACAATGCCATGCTTTGCCTTTTGCTTCGTCTGGATAATCCTGCCGATCGTGATGATGGCAATGATTGCGACGACCATTTGAAACGGATCCATTAATTGCTCCTCAATTCGACGGCCCGCGAAGGGCCTCTATTTCAGATGTTAATCGGTGACTGTCATCGACAACGATTTTTTCGACATTGGCGAGCCGGTCCTTGATTGAGCCGATTTCTGCGCGCAGTTGCGCGTTTTCTTGGCTCAACAATTTTACGCGTTCGACGGCCTCCTGATCGGTTTTGGGATAGACTGCCTGACCCCATGCACCATCAAGCGGGTAGCCATTTTTGATGCGCATCCATGTGGTGAGCACCCATCCAACCGAAATTGCGACAACGCCAATACCTATCATGGGGCCGATGGCCGTAATCATTGCTAGCTTGTCAGGGTCCATAGCTTCCTCCAATGCGCTTCAGCGTAGTTTTTCGATTTCTTCGGAAAGGCGCCCGGCCTTGTCCGTGACGATCCGTTCCAAGACAGCGACCCGTTCTTCCAGACGACCAACCTTGCCATTCAGCGTTTCATTTTCGTTGCTGAGCACCATGATTTTGCGCTCTGCTTCGGGATAGTCGCCATCGGTCAGCGCTGATTTTCCACCCCATTCATCTTCCAATGGGTAGCCATGTTTGGCGCGGATCCAATTGTTCATGAGCCAACCGACTGTCATCAGGGCAACAATCGCAATGACGAAATTGGGGCCTGCAAAGCTCATTTGAATTCCCTCCATGGCAGACGGCGTGTGACGGGCCGGATGGGGCTGTCGCGGAAATCAACGCTCCAGTTGCGGCGATCCGCCTTGCGTTTTTTCTGTGCGAAGTGGCGATATGCAAACCAGGCAATCAGCCCAAGAATGATGAGTGTGAACATGGAATATTCCCTCCAACATGCCGCCGTTTATCGAAGGCTCTCGATTTCGTCCGCCAGCTGCTTATTATTGCTGACATAATAGGTTTCCATTTCGGCCAACCGGTGGTCGATTTCCCGGAAACGCGAACGAATGTCGCGTGTCGTGCGGGCAGGTGACTGGCGCACGCCCTGCCAGAATTTCTGGTCTTGCCGATCGTCGGTATACAGATGCACGGGCTTCGGGTTGGCCATCCAAGCGGTGATGACATAGGCAATTAGCGTCCACGGAAATCCGCCCATCAAAGTGAGCATCACCGTGCCAAGCCGAACCCAGAGAACATCAACGCCGGTATAGTCGGCAATCCCGGCGCAAACGCCTTTCCATTTGGCATTCTGCTTATCCAGATAGAATTTGGTATGTGTACCAGCCATTTTAGCGGTTCCTTTCCAGCCTGTGGGCATTTTCGGGGTCGAAATCTTTTGTTTCATGGTCGATGCGACGTGGCTGCCATTCAGGATTTTCCTGCGCGACCAGACGCTCGACGGTATCGAGACGGTCTTCCAGACGACGGGCAAGTTCGTTCATGTCGCCCAGCATCCGCTCATCATCATAGGTAAGCGTTGCCGCGGTTTTCCAGCGGGTTACATAATGCAGGATCAGCCAAGGCAAGCCAATAAACAGTATGCCAACGACGAAAACGGGGATGAGTGTATCTTCCATCGGATCAACCTTCCTTCTGTGCGTCTTGTTTCATGGCTTTTTTCATCGCTTCCAGCTCGGCATCGACAACGTCGAAGGACTCAAGTGCGGCGATTTCGTCGCCCAAGCTGCGTGGCGCATCTGAACCGATGGACAGCGAGTCCGCATATCCCTGCGCTTCGTCCACGCGGCGTTCGAGCACGTCAAAGCGTGAGAAAGCCTCACGAACCTTGTCGCCATTATACATGGTGCGCAGCTTGACCTGATTCTCGGCGCTTTCAAGCCGCGTCATCAACGCGTTCTGGCGGCTACGGGCGTCGGCGAGCTTTTTCTGCAGCTTGTGAATGTCCTGCTCCGACGCTTTCAACGCATCGTTGAGAACATCGACTTCCGCCGTCAGCTGGTCCTTCATGTCGGTCGCCTTGCGCTTTTCGACCAAGGCAGCCTTGGCAAGGTCTTCGCGATCTTTTGACAGCGCAAGATGTGCCTTGTCGGTCCAGTCAGCCTCAAGCGTGTTCAGCTTGTCGATGTGCCGGCGCAGTTCTTTCTGGTCAGCAATCGTCCGGGCTGCAGAAGCGCGGACTTCAACCAGCGTTTCTTCCATCTCCAGAATGATCATACGGATCATTTTC
>JBILBJ010000005.1:0-21844 GCA_044353705.1 Sphingorhabdus sp.
CACGAACGCTATGCGTTGGCAGGCGCAAAGGTGATCTCGACAAACAGCTATGCTGTGGTTCCCTTTCACATCGGCGAAGAGCGTTTCCTCAACCGCGGCACCGAACTTGCGCGGCTTGCAGGAAAGTTGGCGCGAGATGTGGCCAATCAACATGATTTGATCGTGGCGGGTTCACTACCGCCGGTCTTGGGGTCCTATCGAGCCGACCTGTTTGAGGTTGAGGCAGCGCGGGCAATCTTGGCAGTTCTGATTGAAGGTCTGTCGCCTTTTGCCGATGCTTGGCTTGCCGAAACATTGAGCACATTGGCTGAAGCCCGATTGGTTGGCGAAATGCTGAAAGCCGACGAGCGACCGCTTTGGTTATCCTTTACGCTGAATGATGAAGGCAGCGCGATGTTACGCTCAGGTGAGACGATCGAACAGGCCGCCTCGCTGGCGTCCGAATTGGGTGCTCAGGCGATATTATTCAATTGCAGCGCTCCTGAAGTAATGGAAGATGCTGTCCGCCGGGCAAAGCGGGCTTTGGGCACAGAATCGATCGCTATTGGCGTATATGCGAATGGTTTTGCCCACGCCGACGAGGAGGTGCCCGCCAATGGCGGCTTTAGAGAAATTCGCGCTGATCTTGATCCGCCCCGCTACTTGGACTGGGCACAAAAATGGGTGGCCTCAGGCGCAAATATGGTCGGTGGGTGCTGCGGAATAGGCCCGGAACATATCAGCGCGCTGAGGGACGGTCTGTCATGACAGATCGGCACGAGGCAATGGACCATTATTCATTGGATTTTGCATGAAGCGGCTGGGCGCGATCATCGCTGGCGGCAAGGCTACGCGCTTTGGTGCAGACAAGGCAGCCGCCTTGCTGAACGGCCAACCACTCATGGAACATGTCGCCGATGGCTTGCGCGATCAGGTCGACAAATTGATTGTCTGTGGGCGTGCTTGGCCGGGCATGGATTGGGTCGAAGACCGGCCGTTCGCGGACATGGGGCCTTTGGGTGGCCTGAATGCAGCGCTGCATTATGCGCAGCAAAACGGGTTCGATGAGGTCGTGACCGCTGGTTGCGATGTCGTACCCGTGGCGCAATTTCCGACAGATCACCCGTATGAAAATGCCGTCTATATTGATGGTCATTATCTGTTTGGCGTGTGGCCTGTTGCGCTTGCACCATTGCTGGACAGACATCTGCGCGATCAGGATAATCTATCTATGCGAAATTGGATTGCCGTATCCGGCGCGCAAGCAATCACATCCGCTGATGTTTTTCACAACTTCAATACGCCCCAGGAGCTGGCAAAATATGCTGCTCAACAGTCGAATATGGGTATAAGGTAGACATATGACGTACCAGCCGCAAAAAGATTTTGGGACTCCGGAAAGCCGTTCGCCCGACGCCGTTACACTGACCATTGATGGCCGTGAAGTCACTGTGCCGGCAGGATCCAGCGTCATGCGCGCTGCGGCAGAACAAGGCACCTCGATCCCCAAATTATGCGCCACCGACAGCGTGAAAAGCTTCGGCTCATGCCGCTTGTGCTTAGTCGAAATCGATGGCCGCCGGGGGACCCCTGCGAGTTGCACGACCCCAGTTGAGCCCGGCATGGTTGTGCGCACGCAAACCCCGCATCTGGCAAAATTGCGCAAAGGCGTGATGGAGCTATATATTTCCGACCATCCGCTCGATTGCCTGACATGCGCCGCCAATGGCGATTGCGAATTGCAGGATCAGGCCGGTGCCGTTGGTTTGCGTGATGTCCGTTACGATGTGCAGGCGACGCATCTGGGGCAGGAAAAAGATCACTCCAACCCCTATTTCGATTTTGATCCAAGCAAATGTATCGCCTGTTCGCGTTGCATCCGCGCCTGCGACGAAGTGCAGGGCACCCTTGCCCTGACCATGGAGGGCAGAGGCTGGGACTCCAAGATTTCGGCAGGTCTCGCGAGCGACAATTTCCTCGAGTCTGAATGCGTGTCTTGCGGGGCTTGTGTGCAAGCCTGCCCGACGGCGACATTGGTTGAAAAGAAAGTGGTCGAAGTCGGCACACCCGAACGCAGCGTTGTCACGACCTGCGCCTATTGCGGTGTTGGCTGCACCTTCCGCGCCGAAATGCGCGGCGAACAACTGGTGCGGATGGTCCCCTACAAAGACGGCAAGGCCAACCGTGGCCACAGCTGCGTCAAGGGCCGTTTTGCCTGGGGCTATGCGCAGCATCAGGAACGCATATTGAAGCCCATGATCCGCAAGTCGATCAGTGATCCTTGGCGCGAAGTCGAATGGGACGAAGCTTTTGCCTACACCGCGTCCGAACTGAAAAGGATTAGCGAAAAATATGGCCGCAATGCCCTTGGTGGAATTACGTCGAGCCGTTGCACCAATGAAGAAACCTTCCTTGTGCAAAAGCTTGTCCGGGCAGGCTTTGGCAATAACAATGTCGATACCTGCGCACGCGTGTGTCATTCGCCGACCGGATATGGCCTAAAAACAACCTTTGGCACAAGCGCGGGAACGCAGGATTTTGATAGCGTTGAAGACACCGACGTCATCCTGATCATCGGGGCCAACCCCACCGACGGACACCCGGTATTTGCCAGCCGGATGAAACGCCGTTTGCGCGGACAGGATGGGCGCCCCGGCGCAAAGTTGATCGTCATCGACCCGCGCCGTACCGACATTGTCCGTTCGCCGCATATCGAGGCGCAGCACCATCTTCCGCTTCGTCCCGGCACAAACGTCGCCGTGCTGACCGCGATGGCCCACGTCATCGTCACCGAAGGTCTGGCCGATGAGGCATTCATTCGGGAGCGTTGCGACTGGGACGAATATAGCCATTGGGCCGAGTTCGTTTCACAAGCCCGCAATAGCCCCGAAAATCTGGCGCCGGTAACGCTGGTGGATGCCGAAGAGCTTCGCGCAGCCGCGCGGCTTTATGCCACAGGTGGCAATGGAGCGATCTATTACGGCCTCGGTGTCACCGAACATTCGCAAGGCAGCTCGACCGTTATGGCCATCGCAAACTTGGCGATGGCGACCGGCAATATTGGCCGCCGGGGTGTCGGTGTTAATCCGCTCCGTGGCCAGAACAACGTCCAAGGCGCATGCGATATGGGCAGCTTCCCACATGAGCTTGCCGGATATCGCCACATCAGCGATGGCAACGCGCGGAAATTGTTTGAAGATGACTGGGGCGTGACACTTGATCCAGAACCCGGTCTGCGCATACCCAATATGCTCGATGCCGCGGTCGACGGGGTATTCAAGGCGCTGTATTGTCAGGGTGAAGACATCCTTCAATCCGATCCAAACACGGCCCATGTGTCGGCTGGGTTGGCGGCGATGGAATGTGTCATTGTCCACGATCTTTTCCTGAACGAGACCGCCAACTACGCGCATATCTTCCTGCCCGGATCGACCTTCCTTGAAAAGAATGGCACGTTCACCAATGCCGAACGCCGGATTCAACCGGTGCGCAAGGTGATGACGCCGATGAACGGTTTGGAGGACTGGGAAGTCACGCAGCGGCTGGCGCAGGCGATGGGGCTGGATTGGAACTATACCCACCCGTCCGAAATCATGGACGAAATCGCGCGGCTTACGCCGACATTTGCTGGCGTGTCCTTTGAACGGCTCGATGAAGCCGGCTCGTTACAATGGCCAGTAACCGCAGACGCACCCGATGGGTCGCCAATCATGCATGTTGACGGCTTCGTCCGTGGCAAGGGCAAGTTCGTTGTGACAGATTATGTCCCAACGGATGAGAAAACCGGACCACGCTTTCCATTGTTGCTGACGACCGGACGCATATTGTCGCAATATAATGTCGGCGCGCAAACGCGGCGGACAGAAAATGTCGCTTGGCATCCCGAGGATTTGTTGGAAATTCACCCGGTGGATGCCGAGGATCGCGGCGTTAAATCGGGCGATTGGGTCAAATTGGCAAGCCGCGCGGGAGAAACCACGTTACGCGCCACCGTAACCGATCGGGTTGCCCCCGGCGTTGTCTACACCACATTCCACCATGCCGTAACGCAGGCGAATGTTGTCACCACCGACTTTAGCGACTGGGCAACCAACTGCCCCGAATATAAGGTCACCGCGGTCCAGATTAGCGCATCGAACGGGCCGACCGAGTGGCAGGAAGAATATGAAGCTTTGTCGACACGCTCTCGCCGGGTCGAAACGGGAATTGCTGCCGAATGAATAGCGTTGAACGCCTCGTCCACATGGCCAACCAGATTGCAACCAATCTGGCCACCGACGCTGCGCCCGTATCTGCGGTCGCCGATCACATTCAGCAATTCTGGGACCCGCGCATGAAAAAGATGATTTTTGCGCACGGGACCGCGGGCCTGTCTCCGATTGCTGCAGCCGCCATCAGCTTACTGGCCGACGCGCAAAATGGCGCCTGATCAGGGTTCAACGCCAATCCATTTTTCCGTGCTTAAGCCCGACCGTGGCGCGACCGAAACCATAGAACGCAGCATCATTGTCGAAGCGCCTGTCGCGATCGAATATAATGGCATCGGCTATGCCGTGATGATGGCAACGCCGGTTGATCTTGAGGATTATGCTATTGGCTTTAGCATGTCGGAGGGGTTGATTAGCCGCGCCGACGAAATTTTGGCCGTCGACGCACATAAGGCCGATTTGGGCTGGATATTGCGGATTCAAGTGCCGCCCGAAAATGCCGAAAAAGTCTTTGCCCGCGCCCGTCAGCGCGTTTCCGAAAGCAGCTGCGGCCTGTGTGGCATGGATAATCTGGAAGAGGTCATGCGCCCCTTGCCGCGGGTCACTGCGCAGATTGATGTATCGGACGCTGCCATGTTTTCAGCATTATCGGCATTGCGTGCACATCAGACGCTCAATGCCCAAACAGGTTCCGCGCACGCAGCGGCATTTTGTGGGCCCGATGGCTCTATCTTGATGACGCGGGAAGATGTTGGCCGCCACAATGCACTCGACAAATTGATTGGGGCGCTTGCGCGCGCGCACATAGACATCTCAGCCGGCTTTATCATTTTGACCGCGCGCTGCAGCCTTGAACTGGCGCAGAAGGCTATTCTTGCCAACTGTCCAATGCTGGTCACCATATCGGCGGCAACGGACCTTGCCATCGACGTGGCGGAAAAATCCGGCCTTCGCCTGATCAGCCTGGCGCGTGCAGACTCGGCGCTTGCCGCAATGCCGCAAACCGGTTGATCAGCCAGCTGCGGAACATGGAAATCGCGGCATCGCCCAGATCATCGGCGTGGAGTTTCAGATAATAGCCATAGCCGTCTTCGATGACGGCATCATATGGCATAACGAGCCGCCCTTCAGCGATTTCCCGCGCAAACATATCTATGTCGCCCAGAAATACGCCGCTTGCGGTCATGGCATATTGCGCCGCCGCAATCGTCGTATCGAACGCGAGACCGCCATGTGTGGCCATGGTCAGCCCATTTTGTCGCAGATAGGCCGTCCACAAAAGATCGCGCGGCTCTCCGTCCAGTTTCAGGTGAAGTAGCTCCTGACTTTCCAGAAATTCCTCAAGCGACTTACCCTGACTGGCAATGGCTGTCGCGGGCGAACAGAGCGGCGCGACACGCACCATCCAAAGAAGGTCTGTAATCCGATCGTCGACATTGGGCCGATCATACGCAATGGCCATATCAAAATCGGTGGCGGGCAAACCGGTGACATGCGCACTCGAAACATCAAGCCGGATGTCCGGATGTTCGGCGCGAAAATCGCGCAGCATCGGCAGAAACAGCTGCTGCAACAAGGATGGCGGCACATGGAGCCGAAGCGAACGGCCGGTCACTTCATCGTTGCGGATCGAATTCATCGTTTGCTCAAGCCGGTCGAGGCATTTGCTCACGACGGGCAACAGCTCCTCACCTGCGGGGGTTAGCAATAGACGCGATGCATCACGGACGAAGAGTTGCTTACCCAGCAATTCCTCAAGCCCGCCGACATGCCGGCTCATGGCACTTTGCGACACCGAAAGCGCCGATGCGCCGCCTGTGAAACTCAAATTCTGCCCCACCGCTTCAAAGGCGCGCAAGGCATTTAACGGCAACCAACGACGGTTAATATGACTGCGATTGGAAATGGAATCGACCTTTCAAAAGCATATTGGTTTCCAATGACGTCACTGCCCGACATTTTGAGATAGGGCTATGCGAAAATGCGATTTTATTAGACCGGACAAGTGGCCCATTCTCAAATCTGGGGAAAACTAACCAAAGGCATAAAAATGGACTTAGGGCGGATTGACGCGCTGTTCCAGCAGCGTCGCGAAGGACACACCTTACCGCAGGGTCTTTACACCGATCCTGATAGCTTCGATTTCGATATGGCCGCTATTTACGGCCAAAGCTGGCTTATGGCCGGTCTCGAATGCGAACTGCCCAAAGCGGGAAGCTATCTATCGATGATGGTCGGCAAATGGCCGGTTATCATTACGCGTGATCGGCAGGGCGAAATCCGCGCCTTTCACAACAGCTGCCGCCATCGCGGCTCCATGATTTGCGCCGTCGGCAGCGGGACCGCACCAAAGCTGGTGTGCCCTTATCATCGTTGGACATATGATCTGGATGGCTCTTTGTTTGCCGCAAACCGGATGGGCGATGATTTTGACAAAGCCGAACATGGCCTGAAGCCTGTCGCTATCGAATGTGTTGCAGGGGCGATCTTCATCTGCCTGTCCGAAACACCGCCACCCATTGATGACTTTAGCGCGAAGCTTGCCGAATATGCAGCGCCGCATAATCTGAAAGACGCAAAGCTCGCCTATGAGAGCGTTCTGGTCGAAAATGCCAACTGGAAACTGGTTATGGAAAATGGCCGCGAATGCTATCATTGCAGCACCGGCCACCCCGAACTGTCCAAAACATTTCCGGTCGGAATGTCGAAGCATTTTGATAGCGGCGAAGATGCACGCGTCATGGCTTTCGAAGAAAAAATGGACGCGCTTGGCCTGCCGCAAACCCCGGTTGAGGGGCATTATTGGCAAATCGCGCGCTTTGCATTGAACGAAGGCTGTGTTTCGATATCGGGCGATGGGAAGCACCTGTCCAAAAAGCTGATGTGCGACGCCAATGAAGGCGATATCGGTTCGATGCGCTGGGCGGTTGACCCGCATTGTTTCGTCCATTGCACCGCAGACCATGTTTTCATGTTCAGCGCTATGCCCGTCGGCCCCAATGAAACCCATGTCACCGGCAAATGGTACGTCCATAAAGATGCCGTCGAAGGCGTCGATTATGATGTTGAAAAGCTCATCGCTTTGTGGACCATGACAAATTTGGAAGACAAGATGCTGGCCGAAAACAATCAATTGGGTGTTAACAGCCCCGGCTACACCCCCGGCCCCTATTCGCAAGAAGCCGAAATGCTCGCTTTGCGTTTTACGGACTATTATTGCGACAAGGCTCGTGATTATATTGCAACCCATGGCAAAGGATAACATCAAGGGGTTGCGCCCCGAAACGCTGGCAGTCGCATTTGGTTATGGCCCGGAAATGGGCATGGGATCGGTCAAGCCACCGATCTTCATGACATCCACCTTTGTCTATCCAAGCGCGCAACATGCCAAGAACGTGCACGAAGCCTATTTTGACGGCACGGGGCCGCTGGTGGGCGAAACCAACCACATTTATTCGCGGTTGGGGCATCCCGGGTTGGACTTCCTCGAAAAACGTCTCGCGGCCATCGACGGCGCAGAGGAAGCGGTTGCATATTCCAGCGGCATGGCCGCGCATTCGAGCATTGCGCTTGCCTATGTCCGCCCCGGCGACAGCGTATTGCATGGCCGCCCGATCTATGGCGGCGTTGATATGCTCTACAACAGCATCATGCCGCAATTCGGATCGCATGTAGCCGCCTATACCGATGGCACGGACGAAAACGATGTCCGCAAAGCGGCAGATGAAGCGATGGCCAAGGGCCCGTTGAAGCTTATCATCGCCGAGACACCTGCTAACCCGACCGCAGCCGTGGTTGATCTTGATCTGATGGTACGGATTGCGGACGAAGTCGGCGCAAAGCAAGGACACAGGCCATTGGTAGTGGTCGACAACACTTTGCTCGGGCCATTTGCGCAGCGGCCAATTGAACATGGTGTCGACCTATGCATGACCTCGCTGACAAAATATTGCGGTGGGCATAGTGATCTGCTGGCAGGTGGGGTTTCGGGTCGCAAGGAATTGATCGACTATCTGCGCATGCAGCGCACAACATGGGGCAATCACCTTGATCCCTATACGTCATGGCTGGTGCTGCGTTCATTGGAATCGGTCGCTGTGCGCACCGAGCGTGCGATGCAAAACGCGCGCGGTGTTGCCGAATTTCTGCGCGATCATCCCAAGGTCGAAGGCGTGACCTATTTGGGTTTCCTTGAACCCGGCACAGTTCGTCGCGCGGTCTATGACCGGCAGTGCAAGGCAGCCGGTTCGACATTCTCGTTCCACCTGCACGGCGGTGAGGCAGAGGCCTTCCGCATGCTTGACCAATTAAAGCTGCTTAAGCTAGCGGTCAGTCTGGGTGGTTCGGAAACTTTAATCTGCCATTCGGCAAGCACGACGCATTATGCGGTCGCCCCTGCCCAGCGGTTGGCAGGCGGTATTACGGATGGCACGATCCGACTGTCTGTCGGGTTGGAACATGTTGACGATTTAATAGGCGATTTGCGCCAAGCGCTGGAGGCGGTGTAATGGAACTGAATTTTACCGGAACCGATATATGCGCGATAAACGGAACGCGCAGCGCTCCTGAAACGCATTATGATGTTGTTGTTGTTGGCGCGGGGCCAAGCGGCGTTGCTGCGGCGATCGAGGCGGCGACAGCCGGAGCAAAAGTGCTTCTGGTCGATGAAAACCCCGTTTCGGGCGCTTTGATGGGCAATGACATACCGCTATATTTTGGCGGGCGGATGACCGCAGCGACCCAGAATACTGAACGCATGCTTGAGGCTATCTTCATGAGCATGCCCGCGCTTGAAACCGCGATGGATGCCGGGGTCGAATTGTTGCTCGGCACCACCGCATGGGGTGTTTACCGCAATGGTCCCGGCGTTGCCAGCCTGCCGCAGCAAGTTGTCGGCCTCGCCGATTCCGAACGATCATGGTTGGTCGGTTTTGATAAAATTGTCCTCGCGACCGGCGCGCGCGATTTGGCGATGTCTTTCCCCGGGTGGAACCAGCCCGGCGTCATGGGCGCAGCAGCGCTTCAAATGCTGCTTACCCGTTACGAGGCATTTGCGGGACAGCGCATTTTGGTCTTGGGCTCGCATGATCTCGCGCTCGAAACAGCGCTGTTGGCGCAGGCGCGCGGTATCGACGTTGTTGGCTTGATTGAAGTCCGCGATGCACCGCAAGGGCATTCCGAACTGATCGCCAAGGTCGCAGCCGCTGGCATCGCCATCCACTGCGGACAGACCATCACATCGGCAACAGGCGGCATCAACGGCATCGAAAGCGCAACGCTATCGACCGGAGACGTGGTCGCCTGTGACACGATCTGCGTGGCTATTGGCTTGATCCCGTCCATCGAACTGGTGGATGCGATGCACGGTCCGCGTGCGCTTAACGCCACGCGAGGCGGTTACATTCCGGCCGGCGAACCTTCGGTCACCGCAGTAGGCGATTGTGCAGGACTTGCAGATAGCGGTTTCGACCATGTCGCTTACCGTATGGACTGGATGCGCGCGCTATCGGACATCAGCGCCGACGACACGATCATTTGCCAGTGCGAAGAGGTCACGCGCGCCGATTTGATTGGCGTGCAGCCCCCGAACTACCTGTCGCGCCCGGCGCCCATGTGCGCCCGTTCGCTCGACACTTTGCTTCAGGATGGCCCGGCCAATCCAGACCAGATCAAGCGCCTGACACGCGCAGGCATGGGCGTGTGCCAAGGCCGCCGCTGCCGCGATCAAGTGGCAATGCTGCTCGCAATTGAGGCGGACAAGCCATTTGGCTCAATCCCGCTCGCCAGCCACCGCGCACCGGTTCGTCCGCTGCCGCTCAAAATCCTTGCTGAATGGGATGAGCCTGCGGAAATGGACGCTGCATGGGATGTCTGGTTTGGTATCCCGACCCAATGGGTACCAGTCGAGGATATTAATACGCCTTATCAGGATGAGCATCGCCAGATGCTTTACACGGGGATGTACACATGAGCGGTTCGGAAGTTGTCATCGTCGGCGGCGGCGTTACGGGCCTGAGTGCGGGCTGGTGGCTCGCGCGTTCGGGGGTCAAGGTAACAGTACTCGATAAGTTCATCGTCGGTTGGGAAGCCTCCGGACGTAATGGTGGCGGTGCATCGCATTATTCGAGCCCGTTGTTTGACGAAGAGCAGCGCCTTTGGCCGCAAATGGACGAATTGCTTGGCTATCCGACCGAGCACCAAAAAGGCCGCATCCTAATTGCGATGACCGAACGGCAGTGGGAACAATATCGTTTCATTGCCGAACGTCACACGCGGCTGAACCATCCGGTGGAATTGCTGGACGTCAAACAGGTACAAGAGGCCGTGCCATTGGCAGGCGACAATTGCTTTGGCGGTGTGCATTATAAATTTGGCGGACATGCCAACCCGCAGCGCAGCGTGCAGGCTTATGCTTGGGCTCTGCAGGACCTGGGCGGAAAAATCGTTCAGCACAGCCCGGTAACCGGTTTCGAAACCGCTGGCGGCAAGGTCACGGCCGTGAAGACCGCGAACGCCACTTATGGCTGTGACGCTGTCGTGGTGGCGGCTGGACCGCAGATCCCGCAATTGATGGCACAGCTTGGCGTCGACGTGCCATTGGCCGCCGCCCGTGCGGAAATGATCATTACGGAACCTGCGCCAATGATGCCGCTTGGCGGCGTTGACGGCCACAAAATCTATGGCCGCCAAACGCTGCGCGGGAACCTCGCTTATGGCGGTGGCCCGCATGAGTGGCTTGATGTCGACGCAACCGGCCCGGCCGCGCGTCCGTCAACGCCGCTGGCCCGCAACCTTGCGAAACGATTGGCAGAACTTTTGCCCAAGGCCGCGCATCTGAATGTCATCCGCAGCTGGGCTGGCATCATCGAAAACTCGCCCGATGGCCGTCCAATCATCGACCGCCTCACCAGCCCGGACAATGTCGTGGTCGCGTCGATGTCGAGCGTCGGCTTCGGCCTATCTCCAGCGTCGGGTCATGCGATCCGTGATCTGGTGATTGACGGGAAATGCTCGTTTGCGGATATCGATATCCTGAAACTATCGCGTTTCGACAATCTCGAGTCCGATTGGCGCGAAAAGCGCGGGTGGATGCCGATTTCATGAGCCAATATTCGGCTTTCGGATTGCTGCGCGGTGCTTTGAACGGGCAGAAGCATTGGCAACCTGCGTGGCGTGATCCGGAGCCTAAATCGCATTATGATATCATCATCATCGGCGGCGGCGGGCACGGGCTGGCGACGGCCTATTATCTTGCCAAAGTCCACGGCCTGAAAAACATCGCGGTTCTGGAAAAGGGCTGGATAGGCGGTGGTAACACCGGACGTAACACGACGATTGTCCGGTCAAACTACCGGCTAAAGCCCTTGCACGACCTGTTCGAATTCGGCCTGAAAATGTGGGAGCATTTAAGCGACGAGTTGAATTACAATGTCATGTTCTCGCCGCGCGGCGCAATGTTTCTGGGGCACAGCGACGCCGATATGACCAAGCTTGCTGAGCGCGGTGACGCAATGCGGTGCGACGGGATCGATGCCGATTTAATGACCCGCGACGAAGTGAAAAAGCTGGAACCGTTGCTCGACATGTCACGCAGTGCACGTTTCCCGATTGAGGGCGGCTTGATTCAGCGGCGCGGCGGCACGGCCCGCCATGATGCCGTCGCCTGGGGCTATGCGCGCGGCGCAGACAGCCTTGGCGTCGACATCATCCAGAAATGCGAAGTCACAGGCTTTGTCCGCGATGGCGATGCGGTAGTCGGCGTGGAAACCACGCGCGGGCGGATCAACGCCGGTCGCGGCGGCATTTGCGTTGCCGGCCACAGCGGCCATGTCGCAGGGCTGGCGGGCCTCAAACTGCCCGTGGAATCGCAAACGTTGCAGGCGATGGTGACAGAAGGCGTCAAGCCAATGATAAACAGCGTGATCATGTCGCAATCACTGCATTGCTATATCAGCCAGTCCGACAAGGGCGGCATCGTCTTTGGCGGTGACCCTGATAACTGGCCAAGCTATGCCCAACGCGGCAATCCGATGGTGATGGAGCGTGCCGTGGCGCAGGGCCTCGCGCTCGTCCCGGCGCTCTCACGTCTGCGCATGGTACGGACATGGTCTGGCGTGACCGATATGAGCTTTGACGGCGCGCCGATCATTGGCGAAACACCCGTGAAGAACCTCTTTCTCAATGGCGGTTGGTGCTATGGCGGGTTCAAGGCGACACCTGCGTCGGGTTGGACATATGCGCACACACTCGCGACCGGCAAGCCACATGCCCTGAATGCGCAATTCGCGCTCGACCGTTTCGAACGCGGTGCGACAATCGATGAAACAGGGAGCGGCCCAATGCCGAACAGTCGCTAATGATGCAGTTCACCTGTCCCCATTGCGGCCCGCGCGATCAGGCGGAGTTTATATACGAACGCACCGTAGACGCGGTCGTGTCGCTTGATGCTGCACCAGAAGAGGCAATGAAATCGCTCTTCACACGTAACAATCCACGCGGTGTTGATGAAGAAATCTGGCGGCACACTTATGGATGCCGTGCATGGATGGTGATCGCACGCAACCGTGTGACGAATGAAATCAGCGCCACCCGTGCCGTTGGTCCGGAGGCTCTGCCGTGATAAACTTCAGTTTCGACGGAAAGACCTATCAAGCGCAAGACGGCGACACACTTGCCGCCGCGCTCTTACGCAACGGCATTGGCCTTGTTGGCCGCAGCTTCAAATATCACCGTCCACGCGGGATCATGACGGCTGGCGTTGAGGAACCCAACGCGCTCGTCACCATCGGCGATGGCGGACGAACCGAACCCAATACCCGCGCCACCGATGTTTTTGTGTATGAAGGCCTAGTCGCCAAAAGCCAGAACCGCTGGCCGAACCTGTCATTTGATATCGGCGCTGTATTTGGCTTGGCCGCGCCTGCCCTGTCTGCAGGTTTCTATTACAAGACCTTTTTCGGTTCGGCCAAACGATGGATGTTCTACGAATATTTCATTCGTAAAGCCGCGGGTCTCGGCAATGCGCCGACGAAGACCGACCCAGACCATTTTAGCCAACGTGCCGCCTTTTGCGATGTGCTTGTCGTCGGCGCCGGACCAGCCGGACTTTCCGCCGCTCTCGAAGCCGCTGAAGCAGGCAAACGCGTCATCCTCGTCGAACAGGACAATATTCTCGGTGCCTCGTTAATCCGCGACGGCCAAGATCTCGATGGTGCATGGGTGGAAGCGACCCAAGCCCGCATCCGCGCCGCCGGAGGACGCATCCTCACACGCACCACCGCGTCGGGATATTGGGAACATGATCTGGTCACGCTGACGCAGCGTATAGCAGAGCCGGGCCAAACTCCACCGCACGGCGTTGCACAGCGGCTTTGGCATGTGCGGGCGGGCCAAGTGATACTTGCGACCGGCAGCATTGAACGCCCGATGGCCTTTGCGCATAATGACCGTCCCGGCGTGATGCTGTCGCAAGCCGTGCGTACCTATGTGCGCCGCTTTGGCGTGGTCCCGGGCAAACGCGTGGTGATCGCGACGAATAATGATGACGCGTACAAAACGGCCTACGCGCTCAAGGCGGCTGGGGCTGAGATCGTGGCCGTCCTTGATGCACGCCCAGCACCGGCGGGCGCGGATAGCGGATTACCAGTCTATAACAACGCCGTTCCGCTTTCGACCAAAGGCGCGCGCCATTGCCTGAAAAGCGTGACCGCGCTTGTCTATGGCCTGACCAAAAGCTGGGATGCTGATCTGATCGCTGTTTCCGGCGGCTTCACACCCGTGGTGCATCTGCATATGCAGGCAGGCGGCACGCTCGATTGGAACGATGCTGCGCAAGCCTTTGTCCCTGCGACATCGCGTCAGAATGTGACGACGATCGGCGGGGCGGCCAATCCCGAACCGGTGTTCAATGTCGTCCCGGTTTCCAAACCAAAGAAAAGCTTCATCGATTTTCAGAACGATGTGACGCTGTCGGATGTCGATCTGGCGTGGGCCGAGGGCTATCGCTCGGTTGAGCATCTCAAACGCTATACCACACTTGGAATGGCAACCGATCAGGGCAAGCTTAGTAATATGGCGGCGCTCGGGCGCTTGGCTGAAAAGCAGGGCGTGGCTATTCCCGAGGCGGGGCTGACCACATTCCGTCCGCCTTATACGCCTGTTACGATGGGCTTGTTGGCTGGCGCTGGCGCAAAAGACGCGGGCGCGCATGTTCGCCGCCTCGCGCTATACGATGTACACGCGGCGAAGAACCCGATCTGGCAGCCGCTGGGATATTGGTTCCGCCCCCGTGCGTATCCGGTGGGCAGCGAAACTTTGGTGCAAGCGGCGATGCGTGAAGCCAAAGCGGTCCGTTCAAATGTCGGGATGACCGATGTGTCGACGCTCGCGAAGTTTGAAGTGTCTGGGCCAGATGCTGCCGCGTTTCTGGAAATCATCTGCGCAACGACGGTTAGCAAACTTGCCGTCGGACGTGGCCGATACACATTCATGCTGCGCGAAGACGGTTTTGTTTTCGACGACGGTACCGTTTGGCGGTTGGACGAGAACCGTTATCTGTTGACCAGTTCAACGGGCGGCGCGGACCGGATGGCGACGCATATTTCCTATGTCCGCCAATATCTCTGCCCGCATTTGCGCGTTTCCGCTGTCAATGTGCAGGAACATTATGCCGGGATTGCCGTCGCAGGGCCGCACGCTAAGGCGACGTTATCGGCATTGATTGGTGAGGAACCGCCGCGCCATATGTCGACGGTTCCGGCCATGATTTCCGGGGTTCCGGTGATTATCCTCGCTGCCAGCTACAGCGGCGAACGCGCGTTCGAAATTTATGTCGAGGCAAGCCACGCCGGACCTGTTTGGGCCGCCTGCGAGGCCGAGGTCAGCGCACAGGGCGGCGCACTCTATGGCCTTGAGGCCATGGAATTCTTGCGTATCGAAAAAGGCCATCTGGTCGTCGGCGGCGAAGTCGATGGGCGGATGACCCCGCATGATCTGGCGCTCGACAAAATGCTCAACAAGGCCGGTGGCTATGTCGGCGCGTCCGGCCTATCGCGCCCCGCCTTGTCCGAAGCCGGACGCCTGCAACTGGTCGGGCTTGAAGCAATCGAGGGCAATATTCCCGAGGGCGCGATGCTCGTCACAGGCGAAGGCGCATCGCCGCAAGGCCATGTCAGCGCCGCTGCGTTTCGGATCATGGAAGGCGGGTCGGTTGCGCTGGGTCAATTGACAGACGGCTTTGCGCGGCACGGCGAAGAGCTGATCGCAACCTCGCCCACGCGCGGTCAAATGGCGCGGGTCCGCGTTGTGGCACCGCATTTCTACGACACGGCCGGGGAGCGCTATCGTGACTGATGTAACAATCACAGTGCTGCCCGCAGCGCCGCTTCATGCTCTGGAGATCTGGAGTAATCCGGCATCTGTCGCGACAAGGTTTAAGAAAGAGGCCGGCTTGGCCTTGCCAGCCATGGGTCGTTCTGACGGCAATGATGCCCTCCGTCTCATCCGCTATGAACCTACCGTCTGGCTGGCCGAAGGCGATGTGTCGGCCCTGTCTGGCCTATTGGCGGATGACGGTGCGTTAACCGCAATTGGCGGCAGCATTGTGCGGGTGGAGCTTTCTGGAAAAGGCTGGCGCACATTGTTGATGGAAGGCGGCGTTTTCGATGCGGAAAACCCGAATTTCTCCTCCGGATGCAGCGCGGCAACAATCATCGACCACGTCAACGTTCGCCTGCATGTGGTGGATGACGATACCTGCCATGCCTATGTTCCGCTCAGCTACAGCGAAGCAATCATCCATTTTTGGAAGACAGCCGCGCTCAGTCTGACGCTTTAGGCGCATAACGAAGCGTCATACCGCGCGCATGCCGTTGCTGGAAACCCTTCCACAAGGTAACATTTTCACCGCCCGGACTATACGCACCCCATGACGTCCCGGCGGGCGCATTCCATACGCCATCGTCCGAATTTTCGGTGGCCACTTTAAGATACGCATTTTTGCTATCGTCGCCCCGTAAATGCACGGCCAGAAACGCGGTGATAAAGTGCAGGTTGATGGCATTGATCCGGTCCTGCCGCCAAATCGGGTCTTCGAACCAGTCCATGTCCCACAGCGAACCACGCATTTCACGCGGCGCAGGATTGAGCGCGATGGAATGGCCTGCCTGCTTGTAGGTCAGCAAATAGCGGTCGGCATTCACGGCGCCACCAAAGACAGCCAGCGCGCCCGTTTTATAATCAACAGTAAAGTCGCTATCGCCATGTATCAGAAGCAGCGGCGCCGTTAGCGCGGCGAGCCCATCGGCGCCCCATGCGCTGCTCGGTGCCCCGCCCGCTGGCGCCAGTGCCACCACAGCCTTGACGCCTGGCACTTTGATAGCGTCAGCATCCGCACTGCCGCGCGCGAATTTCTTCAGCCACCCACCGGCAACCGCATTCATATTCGGCCCCGCAGGATCAAGCGTTGCGCCGCCTGCGGTGAGCACCCCATAACCACCTTGTGAATAGCCAATAAGCGCAACGTTATCCGGGGCAATCAAATCGCCCAAAGTGGCGCGGAGCTGCGCCGCGGCAAACACAATGTCATGCGGCCGATTGAAATTCGGCGCAGCACGCGTGGTTGGTGCAACGACATAAGGGTTCGGATCGCGATGATGGATCGCCGCGACGACATAGCCTTTTGACGCAAGATTCTCGGTCAACCACGTCATCACCGCCGGATTATTGCTATAGCCATGGCTTATAATGACCAAGGGATGCTTGCGGCCTGCGACTGGCGTTCCTGCAACCGCGATGCCCTTTTGCGTAAACGTCACCGGCGGAAGCGGTGGCTCTGCCCATAAGCTGCCGCGATACAGGACGGTTTTGGAACCCTTTTTCGCCGTGGCGGGGTACCAAATGTCCACCTGCACATTGCGATCGATGAGGCGGACGGTGCTGGGGTCGGAATTTGCGTTTTCTACGTCGGGCTGGTTACGATGCGTGAATGTGACGGAACGAAAGCCAACGCCATATGCACCCAAAGCTGCAAGCTCGGGGGCGTCGGTGCTGGGAACACTGGGTGGGCTGGCGTAGATAGGTGCACCCAGCAAGCTCAGAATGGCAAACACAACGCGCCGCATCATGCTATCAACTCCTCGTTTTCGACGGAAGCCGACGGCCACGCCAATTGCTGTGCCATCCATGGATATTCCTCGATGAGCGGCGGGAAGATTTTTTCCTGCAAAACCTGCTGGCACAAGGCCGCGGTTAGGCGGGGGATGTTGCCCAATTCATCGATCCGCGCGACGACTTGGACCGATCGTGAAAAACGCCCCCTCGTCATCGGCTCGGCGCGCAATTGGGAAAGCAGTTCCGGCACCGCCGCCAGACAAACGGGCGTGGTAATCGCCCAACCAATCCCCGCCGCCACCAATGCCAATTGTTGATGCGACGATTCGACTTCAACCATCTGCGGGAGTTTCAGCTTCATCCGAACAATCTGGCGTTCAATCTGCTGCCCCGTTCCTGTAAGCCGCGAAAAGCGGATGAACGGCAATGACGAGGGCAAGCCGACAAGATCCAGCGGCTCTCGAAAATCTTTGGGGAAAACAAGAATGAAGCTTTCTTCAAACACCGGGTGCAGCTCGACCGTGTCACGATGCTCCAGATTGAAGCTACCGGTCACGAGCATATCAATGTCGCGCGCCAGAAACTCGCCCTGATGCTCCATGGAGATACCAGAACGGATATTCCACCGGTCTGCCCGCGAACCGAGGCTATGCAAAATCGGCGCGGTCAGTTGGTTGGCAAGGCTGAATGACATCGCGACCGTAATGCTGGATATCGGCAAGTTTGCGCCTTCACGGACTTCGTCATAGGCCAGTCTGGCGTGCGCAATCAGCTTTTGTCCGCGCGCAAACAGCGACTTGCCGCTTGCCGTCAGGCCCAATGGCCGCATCGTGCGGTCGAACAACGACGCGCCTATGCCGGCCTCAAGCTTCGCGATGGTTTGGGAAACCGCCGATTGTGTCACCTGCAAATGGGCCGCGCATTGCGACATGCCGCCAAGTTCGACGGTCATCACGAATACTTCGAGTGCGTGCAGATCGAATTCTTGTGGCAGTTTCATGCAGCAACCCTCCCAAGCGTGCAGGCATAGCCGATGGCTAATATTACCTGTGCTAATGGCTATCCGAGACGGTCGGTAATAATGCTATGCATTTTCGACATAGGCAGATTATCCGCCAGCTGCGTTGCAGGCTTGCATCACTTTTCGGGGACGCCGGCCCAGCGGCAAAATGTCCGCTTATATGTTGCCGCTGCGCTCCGGATTGCGATGGAGCGCCAACAATCCTCTGAGCGTACCCAGGCACATGCACAATAATATCAAAGCCAATGGCAGACCGGTCGCGATTGCACCCGCCTGAAGCGACGTGAGGCCTCCGCTGAGCAACAGCACGACGCCAATACCGCCAACCGCGACCAGCCAGATGGTCTTTTGCCGAAGCAATGTATCGGTGCGCCCGCCCGCGGTCATGGTGTCAATCACCAGCGTGCCCGAGTCCCAGCCCGTCACGAAAAAGATCAGGATCAAGCCAATGGCAACGAATGACGTGAGCTGCGCCCAAGGCAAGGTGCCGAGCAACACAAATAGCTGCGTATCCAGTGACGCTTTGGCCAAGTCCGCACCATTGCCCGTGACGATTTGCGCGATGCTCGCGTCCCCAAAAATCGTAAGCCACAAGATGCCCAGCAGGCTGGGCGCGATCATGGCCCCGGCAATGAATTCGCGCACCGTCCGGCCCAATGAAATGCGCGCCATGAACATGCCCACAAATGGTGCCCAGCTGATCCACCATGCCCAGTAATAGACCGACCAATCATTGTAAAAACCGGTGTCGGTGCGGCCAACCGGATTGGATAATGCCGGCAGAAATTTGAGATAGTTGACGATATTGGTCGCAAGATCGCCGATGAGCTGAAGCGTGGATCCGGTGGTTAAGACAAACACCAGTAAGGCAAAGGCAACCCACATGTTGACCTCGCTCAAAATGCGGATGCCGCGATCAATACCACCCCGGATCGACAGAAACGTAATGCCTGCCATCACCGCTATTAAAGCCAGGATCGTGAGCGACGAATTCGCTATGCCGTAAAGATAGACGATCCCCGCCATCGCTTGCTGCGCCCCAAGCCCAAGCGACGTGGCCAGTCCAAAGATGGTCGCAAGGACCGCAAGCACTTCAATGACATCACCAGTGCGGCCCCAAACCGCCTTGCCAAACAAGGGGTAGAATGCCGACCGCATCGACAGCGGCATTTTGAAATCAAAGCTGAAGAGCGCAAGCGCCAGACCGGTCACCGCAAAAATAGCCCATGGATGTAAGGCCCAGTCAAAGATGGTCGCCGCCATCGCGATGCTGCGTGCGGCTTGTGCGTCGCCAACAGCGCCGCCCAACGGAGCCGCAGGACCGCCTGCCATTGACGACGTGAAATGGGTGACTGGCTCACCCACGCCATAAAACACCAAGCCAATGCCCATGCCTGCGCCAAACAGCATCGCAAACCACGATAAACGCGAATAATCAGGCGTAGCACCTTGGCCACCCAACCGGATTTTCCCCAGCGGTGACAGTGCGACCACGATGCAAAAGATCAGAAGCAAATTGCCCGACATCATGAAGAACCAGTCGAAATGGGCAACCGCACCACTCCGCAAGCCTGCAAACAAGTCCGCCGATGCGTTAGGCGCGATCAGGCTGAATAAAATGACCGCGAACGCAATAATTGCCGTCGGGAAAAAGACGGCGGGATTGATATGCATCCCACCCCAATGGCGATTGGATTGGCCATAGTTCCCCAGATCTATTGCTTTGTCCCAATCGGCCAATGAACTCTCCTTAAGGTCTCAAACAACCATCAATGGCTGGCAGCCGCCGTGAACGCCGTCCATAGCCATGCGGCAAAACTGCGCCATACCTCAACATGGAAACGATCTTCACCCTCGCGGATGATGATGATTTCGACCGTTTCATAAATTGTTCGCGTGGCCCGACCGACCGCAAAATTGTCGAGATCAAGCGGGCAGCCTGTCATCAGCAGTTCCGCCGCGCGTGGCCCTTCAACGACGAGGCAGATAGATCGTTCGCTGATATCCGTGATGGCAACCGGCAATCCCGCGCCGGTCGGAATCGCGGTGTCCGCTGCCGTGCGCAGGAGCCATTCGTCCGGACCAAGACACGCAATGCCACCTTCGGTCGCACCGATTTTCTGTGGCACTTTTGCGTTGAGCACAGTTTCCAGAGCCTCGGCCGTCCGCGACCGCAGCGAATAACGCTTCAGCGGTGCAGCAAGGCTGATGCTGACACCATCGGCTACGTAAGGTGTTGAAGAAACGGGTTCGTTCCTGAAAAGGGCATCAGACATGCAGCCGCGCTCCTTCTGCATCATAAAAAACCATGCCGCTCACTTTCGCCGAATGCGTTTTGCCCGGCATCGGGATGTGCAGCGTGCCGCCCATCATCTCATGCCCACCTGCCACTAAGGCAAAGGCGATCGACCGGCCAAGCGTTTCGCTCCAGTACGAAGAAGTCACATGGCCGATCATCGTCATCGGGATTGGCTGGCGCGGATCGGCAACAATCTGTGCACCTTCTTCCAGTACAACATTCGGGTCATCGGTCAGGAGCCCGACCAATTGTTTCCAGCCCGGCGCAACGATGTCAGGCCGCGTCATTGACCGTTTACCGACAAAGTCAGGCTTTTTCTTGCCCACCGCCCAATCGAGACCGGCATCAAACGGGGTCACCGTGCCATCGGTATCTTGCCCCACGATGATGAAGCCCTTTTCGGCGCGCAGCACGTGCATAGCCTCCGTGCCGTATGGGGTGATGTCAAATTTCGCACCCTCTGCCATCAAATGTTCCCACACCGCGCGGCCATAAGCGGTCGGCACGTTGATTTCGAAACCAAGTTCGCCCGTGAAGCTCACCCGGAACAGGCGTGTTGGAATGCCGCAGATTGTGCCTTCGCGGATGGCCATATGCGGGAAAGCGTCAGCGGACAGGTCAATGCCCTCCACCAGTGGTTCCAACAATTTGCGGGCATTCGGACCTTGAAGCGCAATGACCGCATATTGCTCGGTCGTGCTGGTCAACCAGACGTCAAGGTCGGGCCATTCTGTCTGGAGATAATCCTCCATCATATTCAGCACACGCGCGGCACCGCCGGTCGTGGTGGTCAGATGGAACCGGTCGGGCGCCAACCGCGCCGAAACACCGTCATCGGTGATGAACCCATCCTCTTTCAAGAGCAGCCCATAACGGCAGCGGCCTGGCTCAAGCGCTTTCCACGGGTTGGTGTACATGCGGTTCAGGAATTCGGCGGCATCGGGGCCAACGACTTCAATCTTGCCCAAGGTCGACGCATCAAAAATGCCGACTGATGACCGCACCGCAACGCATTCGCGGTTCACCGCCGCATGCATGTCCTCACCAGCGCTCGGGAAATAACGCGCGCGCCGCCACTGTGCGACCAGTTCGAACACCGCGCCATTTTCCGCGGCCCAGCCGTCGATATTGGTCGTCCGTGTCGGTTGGAACAATGCGCCCTTTGCATGGCCCGCGAACGCACCAAAAGTCTGCGGCGTATATGGCGGACGAAAGCTTGTCAGACCA
>JBILBJ010000099.1:0-6867 GCA_044353705.1 Sphingorhabdus sp.
GGTTCTTCCTCCATCGTCATCCCTCCGCTTCGGTTGGAAATATCCTAGACTTGTAGGATTTATCCTATCACGTTTGTTCTATATTTGTTCTAACTGATTCGGGCAAGCAAATCCGGGTCGAACTTGGAGGAGACATTATGCATATCAAACGCCTGATTGAACGGTTTCTGCGTGATCAGGGCCTACCTCCCACCAAGTTTGGGCGCTTGGCAGCGCGCGATCCGCGACTCGTGCTCGACATCAGAATGGGGCGCGAAATCCGACCCGAAATGGAGGAAAAACTGCGCGCATTCATGAGCAGCTATGGCGAGAGGCCCAACGCACAAGGGAGTGAACGGCAATGACAGCCCAAACACCCTCCCGCAGCCTTGTTCGTGCGCTTCAAGCCTTAATGCCCCAAGCAAGCATCGCGATACTGCACGAACGGCCCTGGCATAGCCTTACATTTAGTGGCGCCCAAATATGCCTGTCCGTTGCATTGCCAATAACCGCCGCAGAACAGCGTTCGGCCCTCGCACAGTCGCTGGAAGATTATGAATTCTCGTTACCGAGCCAGCTCGTTGCAGACATCGCCATAACCGAGACCGCGATACTGGGCGGCCAATACCGCCTGATTATCGATGCGCTTTTGCTGGAGGATTAGCGCGCGCCCGGGTTAATGCGATGCAGCGCCGCCAACGCCGCTGCCAGCGCAGAATCGATGTCATCATCTTGCACGGCTTCGCTTGGCACGGCGTCCAAAACGGGACGACCCATAGGACGAGATTCCGCGCCGGCGGCGTCATGTTTTATGACCGCCGGTGCAACCGATTCCGAAATTACAGGGCTGGGTTCGTCGCAATCTTTAACGTCGGCCGACAAGTCTGCTGCAACGGCTTCCAGTTCAGCCAGCTTCTGACGGCGAAACGCGACGGCGGCTTCCAATTGCGCGACCATCTCCGCGATGGTGGGCTGCGAATCGGCGGTTTCCGGCATCGCTTCAGATTGCTGTTCAGCATCCTGCTGCGCTGCGGCGTCGCACATGTCGACATCGTTCGCGGTCCGGCGGACCAAAGCGCCGTCCGCACGCAGCAAAAGATAGGACAAGACGCCCAATGTCATTGCCCCTATTGCAAATGCAATATACCCGCGCGCAGTATCGCCGAACGGCCCCTCAGCGGCAGGTATAAGCTCGGAAAGTCCGGACGATTCCGCGACACCCTCAAGCAGCGAAACGGGCACGAACATCATCGTCACCGCTGCCAAAGCTGCGCCCGCCATCGCTATGCCAAGCGCACCTGTCTGGCTATTGGGTCGAATGCTACGCATTGTCAGTCCTGCTTTTAAGCCAAGCCTTAGGCGGCTTTAGCGGTTCGATTATGCTGTAACAAAAAATGGTAAACAGGATCGTAACGGAAGATATTGGTGTGCCAGCTGCGCTCCGTCTCCACAAAATGCCGTGCCCTTTGCCGCATGGCATCCCATTGGTTGCGGTTGCAAAAGGCGCGAATTTTCCGCGGCGTAACGCGCTCCAGTTTTCAAACATGTCGCATGCCGAAAGGTTGTTAAGCGGCGCATTCGGCCTTACACATAAAATATGACAGCAAAATCCGTACCTGTAATAGAACGCATTCAACCAGACGCAGTCATTCCACGGTTCCAGTATTATTGGGACGCAATAGTGACGTGGGTTCAGGGCAATGTCTTTGAACTGAGCGTCGCCATTGGCATGGCCATTATCGTTTTCATCGCGCTCAGCTGGCTGAAACGCATTGCGTCCAAAATTGCGCGTGAAAGCGAACATCGCGCACATGTGAAATCAATCGTCGCGCGCACATTGGCGCGTACGAGCAAGTTTTTCCGGATCATGGTGTCGATTGAGCTGGTGAACCAGATTGCCAATGCGCCGGCGGCGCTTACCCATGCCATCGATATCTTATTCACCATCGCGATCGTTGTGCAGGTGGCGATATGGCTGCGCGAAATCATATTGGGCATGATTGAGCGGCGCGCTGGCGAAGGGCTGCACGAACATGAGACGCTTCAAAGTGCGATGGTCTTAATCCGGCTGCTCGTCAGCTTTGCCTTATTCGCCGTTGCTGCAATCGTCATTCTCGACAATCTCGGCGTTAACGTCACGGGCCTTGTTGCTGGTTTAGGCGTTGGCGGCATTGCCATTGGCCTTGCCGCCCAAGGGATTTTCTCCGATCTGTTTGCAGCCATATCGATCATTTTTGATAAGCCATTCCGCCGCGGCGACACGGTATCTTATGACAACACCGTCGCCCGGGTCGAAGTCATCGGCATGAAAAGCACAAGGCTGCGCGCACTGACGGGTGAAGAGAAGATAATCTCGAACAGCAAGTTGCTCGAGAAGGAAATCACGAACAACACGCTGACGCTCTATCGGCGGGTCACCTTCGTCCTGACGCTCGTGTACCAAACCCCGCCTGCCCTTGCGAAGCGGATCCCGGAAATTTTGCGCGAAGTCGTCCAAAGCAATGGCGCGCAGTTTATCCGCGCTGGGTTCAACAACTTTGCCGCAAGCTCGCTCGATTTCCATCTCGTCTTCGACATAGAAAGTGACGATGTGGAGGTTATGTTTCAGGCGCGGCATGACATTGGCATTGCCATCATCGACCGTTTTGCCCGTGAAGGCATTTCGTTCGCCTATCCCACACAAACGACATTCACCGCAGCCCCCGATGGCCATATGGTCATGCCCTATGCGCCGCCTGCTCCTGCCCCCAAAGCCTGATTCGCGGATGTTGGGTTACTGGGGCGCAAGCTTGCCGTAACGGCAAATCGCCGGGGCTTGTATTGAACGTTCGAAACCGCCACGGTGCGGCCAAATAGTTTGCAGGAGAAACACCCATGACCACTATTACCCCAGCGGAATTCGCGACCAAGGTCGGCGAAAAAATCGGCACTTCTGAATGGATTTTGGTTGATCAGGACATGATCAACAAATTTGCAGATGCAACCGGTGACCACCAGT
Source organism: Sphingorhabdus sp. (assembly GCA_044353705.1). GTDB lineage: Bacteria > Pseudomonadota > Alphaproteobacteria > Sphingomonadales > Sphingomonadaceae > Sphingorhabdus_B. The sequence goes on from JBILBJ010000099.1 coordinate 2,978, forward strand.
TCATCCATATCAATGAAGAAATGGCCAAGATGACACCGTTCGGTGGCACCATCGCACATGGATTTTTGACCCTGTCGCTCTTTCCCGTACTCAGCGCGAAGTCCGATTGCCCCAAGATCGAAGGCGTCAAAATGGGCGTCAATTATGGTGGCAACAAAACCCGTTTTCTGGCGCCTGTCCGTTCGGGCAAGCGGGTGCGAGGACATTTCAAGCTTCTTGAACTCGTTGAAAAGCGCCCTGGCCAATGGCAGCAGACGCTTGAGTTCACCGTCGAGATTGAGGGTGAAGACAAACCAGCACTTCAGGCTGAATGGATCAGCCAGTTTTTCGTATAATTTTCAATTCAAGGAACCATTACCATGCGTGACGCAGTAATCGTATCAACCGCCCGTACCGCCATTGGCAAAGCCTATCGCGGTGGATTTAACGCAACGCTCGGGCCAACGCTCGGCAGCTATTCGTTGAAGGCCGCCGTTGAGCGCGCCGGCATTGAAGGCGTCGAAATTGATGACGTCCTTTGGGGCTCCGCGCTTCAGCAAGGCACACAGGGCGGCAATCTTGCGCGTCAGGTTGCGTTGCGCGCTGGCCTGCCGATTTCTGTTTCGGGCATGACCATGGATCGCCAATGTTCGTCCGGCCTGATGTCCATCGCAACTGCGGCCAAGCAAATCATCGTCGACAATGTCGATGTGATGGCAGCCGGTGGTCAGGAATCGATTTCGCTGGTGCAAACCAAGGAAATGCGCGTTCAGCCCGACCCGGCATTGGTTGCCATGCACAATTCGATTTACATGCCGATGCTTCAAACCGCTGAAGTCGTGGCCAAGCGTTACAACATCAGCCGCGATGCGATGGACGAATATGCCCTGCAATCGCAGCAGCGCACCGCCGCTGGCCAAGCAGCCGGTTATTTCGATGCCGAAATCGTCCCCGTGACCACGATGATGAATGTCGTGAACAAGGAAACGGGCGAAGTCAGCCAGAAAGAAGTGACCATATCCAAGGACGAAGGCAATCGCGCCGATACGCAGCTCGCAGGTTTGCAATCGCTTCAGCCCGTGCTTGGTCCAGATATGACCATCACTGCCGGTAACGCCAGCCAGTTGTCCGACGGTTCTTCCGCGTCCATCTTGATGGAAGCCAAGGTCGCCGAGAAAAAAGGCCTCAACCCGCTTGGCCGTTATGTCGGCATGGCCGTTGCAGGCACAGAGCCAGACGAAATGGGCATTGGTCCCGTGTTCGCAATTCCAAAATTGCTGCAGCGCTTTGGCCTAAAGATGGACGACATCGGCATCTGGGAATTGAACGAAGCATTTGCTGTTCAAGTTCTGTACTGCCGCGACAAGCTTGGCATTCCAAACGAGTTGCTGAACGTCAATGGCGGATCGATCTCCATCGGTCACCCATATGGTATGACGGGCGCACGTTGCACCGGCCATGCGTTGATAGAAGGCAAGCGTCGCGGTGCGAAATATGGCGTCGTCACAATGTGCGTTGGCGGCGGCATGGGCGCAGCCGGCCTTTTTGAAATCTTCTAAAAAACGAAACGGAGCAGCCGCATGTCAGCTATTGGTGTCATCGCAACTTTAACCGTCGCCGAAGGCAAAAACGAAGCCTTTGAGGCTGTGTTTGTAGAACTTGCGGCTGCCGTTCGGGCCAATGAACCGGGGAACCTATTTTATACGTTGACCCGGTCACGGTCGAACCCACAAGTCTACAAAGTGCTTGAGCAATATGTCGATCAAGACGCGCTCACCGCACATGGCACCAGCGACTATTTCAAAGCGGCGGGTCCAAAGCTTGGCGCATGCCTCGCGGGTGCACCTGAGGTTGAGTATCTCGACGCGCTATAAGGCGCGCCTGCTGCTTTGATCCGCGTGCGATGGTGAAATGGCCATCCACCGGCCAGCGTTCAACGGTGGCGGTGATGTGCAATGTCATGAGCGCGACATGGCACCAATGGCCCTAGCCATTGTGGCTGACAATCCAGTCTTCCACGACCGGTGCAATCTTTTCGCGCCATTTGCTACCGTTGAAGATGCCATAATGGCCAACCTCCGGCGCCATATGATATTTCTTGAGCGCGTCAGGCAAAGCGGTTGCAATGTTGAGTGCCGCTTTGGTTTGCCCAAGTCCGCTAATGTCGTCCCGTTCACCTTCAATGGCCAGCAGACCGATGTCCGTAATTGCACCGGGATCAACCAGCTTGCCGCGATAGTTGAATTCGCCCTTTGGCAACAAATGACGCTGAAATACGGTATCTACGGTCTGTAGATAGAATTCTGCCGTCATGTCGCAGACGGAGCGATATTCGTCGTAGAATTCTTTGTGCCGATCCGCGCTTTCACCGTCGCCTTTGACGAGGTCGGAGAACATTGACCAATGGCTGATCATATGGTTGCCCAAATTCATCGACATAAAGCCCGAAAGCTGCAGAAAACCAGGATATACCCGCCGTCCCGACCCTTTATAATAAGGCGGGACGGTCGCAATGACGTTCTGTACGAACCATTCATGCGGGCGGCGTGTGGCGTGGTCGTTGACAGCCGTCGGCGCTTCGCGGGTGTCAATCGGACCGCCCATCATCGTCAGGGTGCGTGGCCGCAGCGGATGGTCCTTCGCGCTCATCACCGCAGCAGCGGCATAAGCCGGGACGGAAGGCTGACACACCGCCAACATATGGGCGCCGCGTCCGCCGGCATCGGGGCCAATGAATTCAAGCCATTCAATGAGGTAATCGATGTAGGTTTCAAGATCGAAGCCGCCACCCGTCAACGGCACATCGCGCGCATCTTTCCAGTCCGTGATATAGACATCATGCGTTGGAATCATGCGCTCGACCGTGCCACGCAACAGCGTCGCAAAATGGCCGGACATCGGCGCGCAAATCAGCAACCGGGGCTTCGCGCTGCTGCCTTCATAAACGAACCGCTTCAGCTGCCCAAAGGGCTTGCGCGCAAGATTCTCTTCTTGAACCTGCAAGGTCTTGCCATCTACAGTGATGTTATCCAAACCAAATGCTGGCTTTCCGCGTGGCAAAACCGAATGCGCGAACACATCCAATGCCGACGCCGCGATGGGCGCAAGACCGCCCACACTAAATGGCCCGGTGAAATTCTTGAGCACATCTGCCTGCGCCTGTGCAATTTTTCCCGCACCTGCTAACCAGCTCCGTTGCATATCATAACCGGTATAAAGCATCTGTAATCCTTAGATTTCCGTCTTTCGGCCCTGAAAAACAGGGCACTCTTGTGAAAGTCATAAGCGTTTATTGTGCATTGCACCATGAAAAAGTGAAGCCGTTTTCCTGTCTGCAATTGTGAGTGTCGCGGCGCACTGCTACGCGGCTTAGCATGAATGAAACATCCGCAGATTTGCCAATCGCTAACGTCACTTCCGTTGCAGCCGAAACGGCAGACACGGCCAAACCAGCGAATGCCAAAAAACTTGGGACTCTGCGCATGGTCTGGCAGCATGCCTCGGCCTATCCGCAGCAAATTATGTTTGCTTTGCTGGCGCTCACCGTCGCTGCGCTTGCCACACTTGCCATTCCCGCAGGGTTCCGCTTGGTCATCGATCGCGGATTTGCCGCCGGTGGTGACGCTTCGGATATTGCCCGCTGGTTCGAATATCTTCTGATAATCGTAGCCGTTATGGCCACTGCCACTGCGTTTCGCTTTTACTATGTGTCCTGGCTCGGGGAGCGCACGGTTGCCGATATCCGCCTCGCTGTGAACCGCAACCTGTTGCGCCAAAGCCCAGCCTTTTTCGAACATAACCGTCCCGCGGAAATCGCCAGCCGTATGACAAGCGATACAGCCGTTATCGAACAGGTTGTCGGCACAACGGTGTCGGTCGCGCTTCGTAACATCGTGATGGGCATCGGCGGC
>JBILBJ010000100.1:0-6812 GCA_044353705.1 Sphingorhabdus sp.
CCTGCCGCTTGCGCTCAACCACGCCGTTGCCAAATTGATTGTGGCATTGGGCAAGGGCAAACAAGCCGCATGGAAAGTCAGTGAAAAGCCATTATCGCCGATGAGCATGCGCGGCAAAATGCTGACCCATGACGACGACCGCTATGAAGACGAGATTGCGTGGTGGGCGCTGCGTCCTGAGGTGAAGCTTGGGCCGCCAAGCTGGCACTGGGTGGAACGCGCCATGGCTTCTATCCGCTTGCTGGAACGCCCCGGCGCGCTGGAGGCGGTGCAAACGCCCATCTTGCTGCTCGCGACGACGGCGGATCAATTGGTCAGCACAAAGCGGGTGATCGCAGACAGCAAAAGGCTGCCACATGCCGAAACGCTGATTTTCGGCAAAGAGGCCGCTCATGAGCTGCTGCGCGAAGCAGACGGCGTGCGCGACCAGTGCCTGAAACGCATCGATGCCTTTCTGGACCAGCACGCACCCCGGCCATGAGCGATTTTAGCATTGCCATAATCGGTGCGGGAATCGCCGGGGCAAGTCTTGCCGCGCAGCTGTCTGCACATCAGTCGGTTGTCCTGATTGAGGCGGAGGCGCATCCGGGATATCATTCCACGGGCCGGTCCGCCGCGTTCTGGGTGGAATGCTATGGTGGCCCGGACGTTCAACCGCTGACAACGGCGTCCGGCCCTTTTCTGGCGAACCCACCCAAGGATTTCTACGACGCCCCATTGATGCACCCGCGCGGCGGGCTGTACATTGGCACGGCAGAGCAGCAGCCTTTGGCGGACGATATGCTGGCGGAGTTCGCCTCCAGCGGTGTGCATATTGAACGCAGCGACCGTAAGGATTTGGAACGACATGTGCCCGGCCTGCGCAGCGGATGGACGACGGGGCTATGGGAGGCGGCCTGTGCGGATATTGACGTCGCCGCGCTCCACGCCGCCTATCTGCGCCAAGCGCGCAAGCAGGGCGTGCAGCCGCATTGCAACAGCCGGCTGGAACGTGCCGTGTGGCGCGACGGTGCGTGGCATATCCAAGCCGGCAGCCTGAACTGCACCGCCGATATCATCGTCAACGCCGCAGGGGCATGGGCCGATCATGTGGCGCAGATGGCGGGCGTTGCACCCTTGGGCATTCAACCCTATCGGCGTACCATTGCGCAATTGGCGGTTGCACCGGATGTGCCTGCGGCCCTGCCACTTGTTATTGGTCTTGATGGCAGTTTCTATTTCAAGCCCGGTGCGGGCGGACGTTTGTGGCTAAGCCCGCATGACGAGACCGCAACACCGGCATGCGATGCCGCGCCCGAAGAATATGATATCGCGCTGGCCATTGATCGGCTGCAGCAGGTTGTCGATTGGGACATCCACCGCGTTGAACGTAAATGGGCCGGCTTGCGCAGCTTTGCGCCCGATCGGCTGCCCGTCATTGGCCGCGATGCGGCGCATGATGCGTTCTTTTGGTTTGCAGGGCAGGGCGGCTTTGGCATTCAAACGGCACCTGCCGCGGCGCAGCTGGCGGGATCGTTGCTGAACGATGCCATAATAGCGCCCGACCGCGTCCATGCGGCACTATATGCGCCAGGGCGTTTTAACTAGCTTATCGCAAATTTGTTACTGGCAGCGTCGGCCGCATCGCTGGCCAGCCGGTCTGCGCGCTCATTTTCGGGGTGGCCATTATGCCCTTTGACCCAAATCCATTCCACCTGATGCGGTGCCATCGCTGCGACCATCTGACGCCATAGGTCGGCATTGCGCACCGGCTGTTTCGACGCGTTTTTCCAGCCATTGCGTTGCCAGCCAAAGATCCATTTGGTGATGCCGTCGATGACATATTTGCTGTCGGTGTGCAGTTTGACGCTGCACGGTTCGACAAGGGCGTTCAGCGCCTGAATGACCGCGCTCATTTCCATGCGGTTGTTGGTGGTGTCCGGATCGCCACCCGCAATTTCTTTTTCATGCTTGCCATAACGGATGATCGCACCCCAGCCGCCCGGCCCGGGATTGCCCTTGCACGCGCCGTCGGTGAAGATTTCAATTTGTTTCATGGCAATTGGGCCAATAAAGCTTCAACCTGATTTGGGTCGCTGTAAAAATCCAACCGCCGCAGGAACGCCAAGGGATCTTTGCGCGTGACCAGCGCATCGGCGGGCGTATTAATCCAGTCATAACAACGCGTTAATGTGAACCGCAAACACGCACCGCGCAGCAATATCGGCAATGCGTTCCGCGTTGCGGCATCCATCGGCACAGCTTGGGTGTAGCCCGCCAACATGGCCGCGCTCACCTGCGCATCAAAGACTTTGCCGTCGCCCGAAAAGCACCATGCGCTGTGCGTGACCGCAAGGTCATAAGCGCGGATTTCGGAGCAGGCGAAATAGAAATCAATCAGGCCCGTGACATTGTCACCCAGCATCAGGACATTGTCCGGAAACAGGTCCGCATGGATGGCCGCCACAGGAAGATTGGTCGGCCAATGCGCCTCAAGATAATCGCATTCCGATAATATCCGTGCAGCCAAGCCTTCGGAAATGTCGTCCAGACCTTGCGCGGTGCAGCGCATGGCGAGCGGCCGGAATGCAGCGATGCCAAGGCTGTTGGGCCGCGACAGCGTGAAGTCCGCCAGGGCATTGTGCATTTGCCCAAGCGCCGCGCCGGTGGAGTGCGCCTGTGCCGCCGATGGTTCGGTGACCGATACGCCATTGAGAAACTCGATCAGGCAGGCAGGCTTTCCAGCGATGGTCTGCAACCAATTGCCGTTGCGGTCCGACATGAAACGCGGAACCTTGCAGCCCGCTTCGTGCAAATGTTTCAGCAGGGCATAGAAAAACGGCAGATCCTTTGGGTCTACGCGGTTTTCGTAAATGGTCAGGATGAACCTGCTTTGCGTCGTTTCGACGAAGAAATTGCTGTTCTCAACGCCTTCGGCAATGCCCTTGAGCGACACCAGTTCACCGACATCATAAAGCGCCAGAAAGGCACCGACCTGTTCAGGCCCTAATTGCGTATAAACGGCCAAATCAAGCCGCCGCGCCGGCCAGTTCGCGTGGCAATTTGAAGGTGATGCTTTCTTCGGCGGTTGTGACTTGCTGTTCATCGATGTCAAAATGCGCGGCAAGCGCATCGATGATTTCGCGGACCAATATTTCAGGGGCAGACGCTCCTGCAGTCAGGCCAAGCGTGTTCACGCCGTCGAACCAAATCATGCTGATATCGTCGGCGCGCTGCACAAGATGCGCTTTCGCACCCGAACGCGCCGCGACTTCGACCAAGCGCAACGAGTTCGAACTGTTGGGTGCGCCGATGACGAGGACGAGGTCACATTTCCCTGCAATCGCCTTCACCGCCTCTTGCCGGTTCGATGTTGCGTAGCAAATATCCTCACCCTTCGGCCCGACAATGTTCGGGAAGCGTGCTTCAAGAATGGATGTGATTTCGAAGGTATCGTCGACCGACAAAGTTGTCTGCGTCAGGAAAGCGAGATTGTCGGGATCAGGAGGCTGAATATTGCGCGCGTCCTCATCGGTTTCGACCAATGTCATCGCGCCTGCGGGGACTTGGCCGAATGTGCCAATGACTTCGGGATGGCCGGCATGGCCAACGAAAATGATGTGACGGCCGGCTTCCATCTGTCGTTCGGCCTGCTTATGCACTTTGGACACCAAAGGGCAGGTGGCATCAAAATAAGCAAGGCCGCGTTGCTGCGCATTGGCGGGTACCGATTTGGGGACGCCATGCGCCGAAAATACGACATGCCCGCCATCGGGCACTTCATCCAGTTCCTCGACAAATATCGCGCCCTTGGCCTTCAAACTGTCGACGACAAAGCGGTTGTGCACAATTTCATGGCGCACATATACCGGCGCGCCATGTTGTTCGAGCGCAAGCTCTACAATCTTAATGGCGCGGTCCACGCCAGCGCAAAAACCGCGTGGTGCCGCCAGAAGCAGCGTGAGGGGTTTCTTGGAGATCGTTTGTTCAGTCATCGGCAATGTCCTTTAGTTAAACAGGCCGCATCCGCCAAGACCTTTCCCCTGTTGCACGTCAGGCGATGGGCGGATAAGGACCAATGCCAGCGACGTACCCGCAACCCATGCACTGTAATGCCAAGGATAGCCTATATGAAATTTGCCGCCAAAGTCCTGACCTTCGGCATTGTCGCAGCAACCTTGGCCGGTTGTTCGCGCGAGGGCGACCTTGATATCGGTGCCGGTGTAGGTGTGAACGTCACACGCTCGGGTTGCCCTGCGGTGGCTGTTCCGGATGGCACGGGCGACATAACTTTGTTCAACCCGTCCGACAGTCAGGACGCAAGCGCAATTGACGTTGTCGCATCGATCACCAATATCCGCCCGACGTGCAGCGAAAGCGGCGAGAAGATTTTTTCACAAGCCAGTTTTGATGTTCAGGCGCGGCGCAGCAATACGCAAGGCAGCCGGACAGTGATCTTGCCCTATTTCACCACCGTGGTGCAGGGCGGAAGCGCCGTTGTTGCCAAGCGCGTCGGTCAAGTGACTTTGCAATTTGCCGATGGCCAGCAACGGGCATCCGCCAGCGCGCAAGCCGCAAGCTATATCGACAAGGCATCGGCCAGCCTGCCGGCCGAAATCGTTCAAAAAATTACCAAGAAGCGCAAGCCGGGCGATCCCGACGCCGCGCTTGACCCCATGGCGGCCCCTGAAGTGCGCGCGGCGGTCGTCCGATCAAGCTTTGAAATGCTTATCGGTTTCCAGCTGACCGAAGATCAGCTGCGGTATAATGTAACGCGTTGATACGCGCTTTTTTCAAGGCACGAAGATGACCCTTTTTGAACAATATGCAGCGCATGTCGATCATGCGTTGGACGCACTTGTTGCCAGCAACACGCTGCCATCGGGCATTGATCGTGGCAATGTGACGGTCGAACCGCCGCGCGATCCATCGCATGGCGACATATCGACCAACGCCGCGATGGTGCTCGCAAAACCCGCAGGCCTTAATCCGCGCCAATTGGCCGAAGCCTTGTCGGCGGAGCTGGCAAAGGTGGCTGGCGTCACGGCGGTCGAAATCGCCGGACCGGGCTTTTTGAACCTGCGGCTGGACGCATCGGCATGGCTCGATGAACTACGCGCGATTGCGCAGGCTGGCGATGATTATGGGCGGTCACACCGTGGTGACGGCAAATCGGTGAATATCGAATATGTCTCCGCCAATCCGACCGGGCCCATGCATATGGGGCATTGCCGCGGCGCTGTGGTGGGCGATGCGCTTGCCGCATTGATGGAGTTCGCCGGCTACCGTGTCGTGCGCGAATATTATATCAACGATGCCGGTGGGCAGGTCGATGTTTTGGCGCGGTCCGCGCATTTGCGCTATCGCGAGGCATTGGGCGAGACCATTGAAATCGCCGAAGGGCTTTACCCCGGCGATTATCTGATTCCGGTCGGTCAGCGGCTGGCCGAGCGTTTCGGCGACCAATATGTCGCCCAGCCAGAGGCAGAATGGCTTGCGCTGTTCCGCAAGGCTGCGGTTGCCGAGATGATGGAGATGATCAAGGCCGACCTTGCGTTGCTTGGCATCCATCACGACCTGTTTTCATCCGAAGCCGAGCTGCATGAAGCGGGCAAGGCGGACATTGCGGAGCGCGAATTGCGCGCGCGTGGTCTTGTCTATGACGGCGAATTGGAAAAACCAAAGGGCAAGGACATCGAAGATTGGGAGCCGGTAACGCTTCCCTTGTTCCGGTCGACGCAATTTGGCGATGACCAAGACCGGCCAATCAAGAAATCCAACGGCAGCTGGACCTATTTCGGCGCTGATCTTGCCTATCATTTCCAGAAAAGTCAGGGCGTTGACGCCATGATCGACATCTGGGGCGCGGATCATGCAGGCACCGTCAAGCGCATCAAGGCGGCGGTCAACGCGCTGACCGATGGCAAAGTCGATTTCGATATCAAGCTTGTGCAAATGGTCCGCTTGCTGCGCGGTGGTGAGCCCGTTAAAATGTCCAAGCGGTCGGGCAGCTTTGTCACGCTCGCCGATGTGATTGAAGAAGTCGGCAAGGATGTTGTCCGCTTCACGATGCTGACGCGCAAATCCGATGCGCAGATGGACTTTGACTTTGCCAAGGTGGTCGAAGCGTCGAAGGACAATCCGGTATTCTATGTGCAATATGCCCATGCGCGTATCGCCTCGACACTGCGCAAGGCAGAGGGCGAGGGCTTGGGCGTCGACGGGTCGGAACTGGCCTTGTTGGGCGACGCCGAAATCGGCCTTATTCGCGAAGCCGCAAACTTCCCGCGCATTGTCGAAGCGTCCGCCAAATCGGGCGAGCCGCACCGTATTGCCTTTTACCTCAATGACTTGGCGGCAGCATTCCATGCGTATTGGAACCTTGGCAATGACCAGCCGGACAAGCGCTTCATATTGGCGCAGGACCCGGCGCTGACGGGCGCAAGGCTATTCATGGCGACCAATATCGGGCAAGTTCTGCGCAATGGTTTGCGCCTGATGGGCGTCGAGGCCGCTTACAATATGTAGCAATTGGGAAACCGGCATGAACAACATCAACAAATATGGACTGAATTTGGACGATCCTGATCGTCTGCCCTGGTTGGAAACCGCTGACGGTTCCGCATATGATGATACTGCATCCCCGTTTAAGCTCGCTTTTATGTTTCTTGCCGGGCTTGTCTTGCTCGCAGCGATTATTGGCGCAATCTATTGGTTGCAGCGTAACCAGATCGGCGGCGCGAATGGCAATGGCCAACTGATTGCCGCACCCGCAGGCGCCTATAAGGTCAAGCCTCAGGACGCCGGTGGCAAAAGATTTGAAGGTGAGGGCG
>JBILBJ010000101.1:0-6790 GCA_044353705.1 Sphingorhabdus sp.
GGCGCTTGAGCTGCCTGATATGCTGTTCGTCCGGCCAACCGTCATATTGGTGTTCGACCGGCTCAAAGACGAAGTGTTCCTCGTATCGCCAGTTTGGACAGGTATAAATGATGCACAAGCCGTGGCATTGGCGAATGAACGCCTCGATGAAACAGAGCGGCTGCTAGACACAGGACATGTGCCCTTGACCGGCGCGGTGTCCGTATCCGACGAACGCGAACTCAAGCTCACGCCCGTATTGCCCGAGGGTCGCTATGCCCAGATGGTTGCGTCTGCGAAAGATTATATTGAGGCAGGCGATATATTCCAGGTCGTGCTTGCCCAGCGTTTCACTGCACCGTTTGGTCTGCCGCCTGTGCATTTATACCGCGCATTGCGTCGGATTAATCCTTCGCCGTTCCTCTACTTCATTGATCTTCCCGGCTTTGCGCTGATCGGTTCCAGTCCCGAAATATTGGTCCGCGCGCGCGGCGGCGAGGTAACAATTCGGCCAATCGCCGGAACGCGCCCACGTGGGAAGAGCAGCATCGAAGACGCTGAAAATCGTGCCTCATTATTGGCTGATCCCAAGGAACGCGCAGAGCATCTCATGTTGCTCGACTTGGGCAGAAACGACGTTGGCCGCGTGACAAAGGGCGGCACCGTTACTGTAACCGACAGCTATATGGTCGAATTTTACAGCCATGTGATGCACATCGTATCCAATGTTGTTGGGGAGCTTGCTGAGGATAAGGACGCCATCGACGCTTTATTTGCAGGCTTTCCCGCCGGCACTGTTTCAGGTGCTCCTAAAGTCCGCGCCTGCGAAATTATTGCCGAACTCGAACCAGAAACCCGCGGCGCCTATGCCGGCGGTGTGGGTTATTTCTCGCCCAATGGCGATATGGACAGCTGCATCGTTTTGCGGACTGGCATCGTCAAAGACGGTGTCCTTCATGTACAAGCCGGCGCGGGTATCGTCGCGGACAGCAATCCAGAATATGAACAGCGCGAGTGCGAGGCAAAAGCGGGCGCGCTCATTGCGGCGGCGCGTGAGGCTTTTCGTGTCGCGGGTGAAGCAAAATTCGGACAGTAGCTTGACGACAACGTAAAGGTCGTTAGCTATCATTCATGCGTAAATTTTTGATAGCCTCACTGGCATTTTTGTCCACAATCCATACTCCAGCCCAAGCTGAAGTTGCGGCCCCGGTAGAGGCTGACGCGGTGTTCGCTGACTTTACCTTTGCGAATGGCGAGCGTCTGCAGGAACTCAAAATTCATTATACAACACTCGGAACACCAGCGCGTGACGCGAAGGGGAACATCACCAATGCCATGATGATCCTCCATGGCACCGGCGGCACGGGGCATCAGTTTTTCCAGCCTCAATTTGCGGGTGAACTTTTCGGGCCTGGTCAAGTGCTCGACACATCCAAATATTTCATCATTTTGCCGGACAATATCGGCCACGGAAAATCGACCAAACCAAGCGACAAGCTGCGGATGGCGTTTCCGAAATATGACTATGCCGACATGATCGCGGCGCAGCACCGGTTGGTGACCGAAAAGCTTGGCGTTAAAAGGCTGAAGTTAATCCTCGGGACCTCAATGGGATGCATGCACGCATTTATGTGGGGTGCGACTTACCCTAACGCCGTCGAGAAGCTTGCGCCATTTGCATGCCTTCCTGTCGAGATCGCTGGGCAAAATCGCATGTGGCGCAAGCTTTCGATGGATGCGATCAAAGCTGATCCGACCTGGAACAACGGCAACTACACTGCGCCGCCATTGGCCGGACTGCGGACCGCTGCGAGCCTTAACATGATAGCGGGTGCAAATCCGTTGGCGTTGCAGGCACAATATCCGACCCGCGCCGCCGCAGAGGCGTTTACAGACGATGCCTTCGCGCGCATCGTTACCCGCAACGATGCAAATGACATTATCTATCAGTTGGATTCATCGCGGAACTACAATCCTTGGCCAACGCTTGAATCGATCAAGGCACCTACATTATGGATTAACTCGGCCGATGATTTCATCAACCCGCCAAACTATGGCATCACGGAAACTGCCTTGAAACGGATGCCAACGACAAAGTTCATCCTCATCCCTGCGTCTACAGAGACCAAGGGCCATGGAACGCATAGTTGGGCCAAATTCTGGAAGGACGAACTGGCAAAGTTGCTTGCGCAATAGTGCCTCTTCCACCATCGGGTTAAAGCCGCTAGGGCGTCGCCCATGATCCTCGTTATCGACAATTATGACAGCTTCACTTGGAACCTCGTCCATTATCTGATGGAGCTTGGCGCTGAGGTTGAGGTCGTCCGCAATGACGATATGTCGGCGGGACAGGCGCTGTCGACGGGTGCGCAGGCTTTTCTCATATCACCCGGGCCAAAAACGCCGAATGAAGCGGGTGTGAGCCTTGAGCTTGTCGCGGCTTGCGCAGAGGCTGGGAAACCATTGCTGGGCGTTTGCTTGGGCCACCAGACCATTGGCCAGCATTTTGGAGGTACCGTTGCGCGGGGCGGATTGATGCACGGCAAAACATCGCCGGTTACACATGATGGGACGGGATTGTTTGAAGGCCTGCCGTCCTCGTTTCAGGCAACGCGCTATCACTCGCTGATCGTCGAAAATGTGCCGCCGAGCCTTGTCGTGAATGCAACGAGCGATGACGGCCATGTGATGGGCTTTCGCCATGCGACTCTGCCGATCCACAGCGTTCAATTCCATCCCGAAAGCATCGCCACCGAACATGGTCACGCGATGCTGGCCAATTTCATGCGCATCGCCGGTATGGCAGTGAAGGACAGAGCATGAACCCGTTCGGTCCCCTGCCCGACCCGCAGCATCTGTTTGACCATGATGAGGCCGCACAGGCCTTTGCGGACATCCTTGATGCACGCGCCTCCGAAGATGAAATACAGGCGTTCCTCGTTGCGCTCACCGCGCGCGGCGAGACTATGGTGGAAATTGCCGCCGCTGCGCAAGCCATGCGCGAACGGCTGATCCCCATTGATGCACCCGAAGGCGCGATTGATGTTTGTGGCACGGGTGGTGACGGGCATCATACGCTTAATGTGTCCACCGCGGTGTCGATCGTGGTGGCAGCGTGCGAGGTTCCAGTTGCAAAACATGGCAATCGCGCTGCGTCGTCAAAGGCAGGTGCGGCAGATACGCTTGAGGCCCTCGGCCTCGACATGGAGCGCGCGGGACGGATGGCGGAAGAGACGCTGAAGGACTTAGGCATTTGCTTTTTGTTCGCAGCAAACCACCATCCCGCGATGAAGCGGATTCAACCGATCCGCCAACGCATCGGGCAACGCACGATTTTCAATCTGATGGGCCCGCTTGCCAACCCGGCACGCGTAAAGCGCCAGCTGATCGGTATTGCGCGCCCTGCCTATGTCCCTGTGTATGCTGAGGCGCTTCATCACCTTGGCACCGAACATTCGCGGATCATTTCGGGCGATGAGGGTCTTGACGAATTAAGCTTGGCCGGTGGCAATGAAGTCGCCGTGGTCGAGCCCGAAGGTGTTCGTTTCCAACGTACCACTGCCGCTGATGCCGGCCTACCTGTGCATCCGGTCGATGCCATTCGCGGCGGCGATGCGCAGTATAATGCGGCTGAGTTGCGTAAATTGTTGCTGGGCGAACATGGCGCCTATCGCGACGCCGTATTGTTCAATGCGGCGGAGGCTTTGTTGGTCGCTGGCGTTGTTGAAACCATGCCTGATGGGGTTGAAGAGGCCACAGAGGCAATCGATAAGGGTCTTGCCAATGCGTTGCTAGACTGTTGGGTGAAATATTGATGACCGACAAGCTTGCGGAAATATGCGCGACCAAGCGCACGGAAGTGGCGGAGCGAAAGCCCAAGGGCTTATCGCATTGGCCTGCGCCGTCGCCACCGCGTGGCTTCGAAGCAGCGCTACGCGCCAAAAGCGCATCTGGCTTTGCGCTGATTGCGGAAATCAAAAAAGCCAGCCCGTCAAAAGGCCTCATCCGCGCCGATTTCGATCCAGCAGCGCATGCAATCGCCTATCAGGCGGGAGGCGCGGCTTGCCTGTCCGTATTAACCGACGCGCCTTATTTTCAGGGGCATGAGGATTATCTCATCGCTGCGCGCAACGCCTGCGACCTGCCCGTCATCCGAAAGGATTTCATGGTTGATCCATGGCAGTGCGCCGAAGCGCGCCAAATGGGCGGTGATGCCATATTGATTATTGTCGCGGCATTGGACGATGTTGCCATGGTCGAAATAGAGGACGCGGCTTTTGCCGAGGGGCTGGACGTGCTCGTTGAAGTCCATGACGAGGCCGAATTGGATCGTGCGCTCACGCATCTTAAATCGAAATTGGTCGGCGTGAACAACCGCAATTTAAAGACATTTGACGTCGATCTGGCGACGACCGAACGTTTGGCAAAATATGTGCCTGCCGATATTTTGTTGGTGTGCGAAAGCGGCATTTCGACGCATGCCGATTGCCAGCGCATGGCCACATCTGGAGTCAACATGTTCCTCGTGGGCGAAAGCCTGATGCGGAACGCCGACGTCCAACTTGCGACACAAAGGTTATTGACCGGACATGGCTGATCTCACGCATCTGGGTGCTGATGGTGCCGCACATATGGTCGATGTGTCTGCCAAGGCCGATACGGCCAGAGACGCCGTTGCCGAAGGACGCATCACGATGTCCGCGGAGGCGCTTGAGGCTGTGCGCGCGGGCAATATCAAAAAGGGCGATGTGCTGGGAACCGCGCGGATTGCCGGTATCATGGCCGCGAAAAAGACGAGCGAGCTCATACCGCTTTGCCATCCGCTCATGCTGTCCAAAATTGCCATCGCGTTTGAATTTGAAGACCATGGCATACGGGCAGAGGCGCGGGTGCGTTTGAATGGTCCGACGGGTGTCGAGATGGAGGCTTTGACCGCTGTGTCGGTTGCCTTGCTCACACTCTACGACATGGCAAAGGCGCTCGATAAGTCGATGGTGATTTCCGACATCGGGTTGCTGTCCAAAACGGGCGGCAAATCGGGCGATTGGCACGCATGATTTCGGTCACCGAAGCGCAGGCGCGATTATTGGCGCTGGCTTCGCCATTGCCGTCTGTCGAACTGGAACTCACCAAGGCTGCACGGCATTATCTGCACGGCCCACTCCATGCAAAACGCACGCAACCCGCGGCCGATCTTTCTGCAATGGACGGTTACGCATTGTCAGCTGCTGCGTTTCCCGGGCCTTGGCATGTTATCGGTGAAAGCGCCGCAGGTCGGCCCTTCGCGGGCGTATTGGACCGTAACCAAGCCGTGCGCATCTTTACGGGTGCGCATGTCCCCGCTGGCGCAGATACCGTCTTAATCCAGGAAGAGGCTTCGCGTGACGGCGACACCCTTATGGCCACGGCGAAGGATGCACTTGCACCTGGCATGCATATTCGCACGGCGGGTGGCGATTTTTCATCCGGCGACACGGTCCTTGCGACGGGCACTTTGTTGGAGGCCGGACCGTGCGCTCTGGCGGCTATGGCTGGCCATGGCACCGTTCAGGTTGGCCGTTGGCCGCATGTAACGATTGTCGCGACAGGCGACGAGCTCCTGCGTGCGGGTATCGAGTGCAGTCCTGCGCAGATACCATCATCAAACAGCACGATGCTGCATGCGATGCTATCAAACCTGCCATGTAAAATCACAGATGGCGGCATAATTGCCGACAGGCTGACCGATCTGGAAACAAGGTTGAGCACCCTCGCATCAACCACCGATATTATCGTCACGACGGGCGGCGCGTCGGTTGGCGACCATGATTTGGTTCAGGCTGCGCTGCGCAATATTGGCGCAGATATGGACTTTTGGAAGGTTGCAATGCGACCGGGAAAACCCGTCATGGCGGGAAAAATTGGTAACACAATAGTTCTCGGTCTGCCGGGCAATCCGACTTCGGCATTTGTAACGGCGTTTCTGTTCTTGCTGCCGCTGATCCGCCATATGGCGGGAAGCCTGTCGCCGCTGCCCGAAATCTTTGAGGCAAAGACAGTCAATGCATTGTTTCCGGGCGGAAGCAGGGCAGAATATGTGCGCGGAAGGGTCGAAGGCGGTTCCATTACAGCTTTCACCACGCGTGACAGCGGCTTGGTCTCGCCGCTATCGCACAGCAATGCGCTGATTATCCGTGATGTAGACGCACCTGCCACGCCTGCGGGGGCGGTTGTTCAATATCATCGGTTGTTCTGACCACAACGCGCTTACAGTGCACAAATGTTCTTGACTTAACCGCATTTGTTCTCTAATCGTTCTTCTCATGTTCAACATGATGGAACCCTGAATATGCTCACAGCCAAACAGCATGAACTGCTTGTGTTCATTAACCAGCGACTTGATGAAAGCGGTATTTCCCCCTCATTCGAAGAAATGAAGGAAGCGCTGGATTTGAAAAGCAAATCGGGCGTGCATCGGTTGATTGGTGCTTTGGAAGAACGCGGCTTTATCCGCCGTCTTGCAAACCGCGCGCGCGCCCTCGAAGTGATGAAACTGCCCGATGGCGGCAACTTGCGCAGCGATAATGTGACCAAGCTTACCCCCGCGGTTGCCAGCAGCAAGGCGCAGGTGCATTTGCCGGTGGCTGCGAACGACGTCATGGAAATCCCGCTGCATGGCAAAATCGCGGCTGGTGTTCCGATTGAAGCTTTGGAAGGCCAAAGTTCCTTGTCCGTCCCCATGGCGCTGTTGGGCGCTGGTGAGCATTATGCGCTCGAAGTTTCCGGCGACTCGATGATCGAGGCGGGGATTTTGGATGGTGACTACGCGCTC
>JBILBJ010000102.1:0-6749 GCA_044353705.1 Sphingorhabdus sp.
GAAGGCATTGCCGCGAACGCGCCAAACGCATTCGTCATCTGCATCACCAACCCGCTCGACGCGATGGTATGGGCGCTGCGCGAATTCTCCGGCCTGCCACACCACATGGTTGTCGGCATGGCAGGCGTTCTCGATTCGGCACGCTTCAGCCACTTCCTTGCGGACGAATTCAACGTGTCGGTAAAAGACGTCACAAGCTTCGTGCTTGGCGGCCATGGCGACACAATGGTGCCTGTCATTCAATATTCAACTGTCTCGGGGATTCCGGTGCCTGACCTGATCGCGATGGGCATGTCCACGCAAGAACGCGTCGACGCGATTGTCCAACGCACGCGCAGCGGCGGTGGTGAAATCGTTGGTCTGCTTAAAACCGGCTCTGCTTTCTATGCACCGGCAACCAGCGGTATCGCGATGGCCGAAGCCTATTTGAACGACCAAAAGCGCGTTCTTCCAGCCGCGGTGCATCTGACCGGCCAATATGGCGTCGACAATCTATATGTCGGCGTACCTGTCGTCATTGGCGCGGGCGGCGTTGAAAAGGTCGTCGAAATCGCGCTTGATGATGAAGCCAAGGGCAACCTCGCAGTCAGCGTCGATGCGGTCAAAGAACTGCTTGTCGCATGTAAGGCAATTGATTCCTCGCTGAACTAAGCGAACCCCAGAATTTAGGAGACGTATGTGAGCATCCTCATCAACAAAAACACCAAGGTCATCACGCAGGGTATGACGGGTGCCACTGGCACATTCCATACCGAGCAGGCGCTTGCTTATGGCACGCAGATGGTTGGCGGTGTTACGCCGGGCAAGGGCGGAACAACGCATATTGGCCTGCCGATGTTTGACACGGTGCTTGAAGCCAAGCAGACAACGGGTGCGGATGCGTCGGTTGTGTATGTGCCACCGCCCTTTGCGGCCGATTCAATCCTTGAAGCCATCGACGCGGAAATCCCGTTGATCGTTTGCATCACTGAGGGCATTCCAGTGCTCGACATGGTCAAGGTAAAGCGCGCATTGTCGGGTTCGAAATCGCGCCTGATTGGCCCGAACTGCCCTGGCGTTCTGACACCCAATGAATGCAAAATCGGCATCATGCCCGGCAGCATTTTCTCCGCAGGTTCGGTCGGCGTGGTCTCACGTTCAGGCACGCTCACCTATGAAGCCGTGTTCCAAACCACAGCAGAAGGCCTTGGCCAGACAACTGCGGTTGGCATTGGCGGCGACCCCGTCAACGGCACCAACTTCATCGATTGCCTTGAACTGTTCCTTGCCGATGATGCGACCAAGTCCATCATCATGATCGGGGAAATCGGCGGCAGCGCAGAAGAAGAAGCTGCACAGTTCCTGATCGACGAAGCCAAGAAGGGCCGCAAAAAGCCAATGGCTGGTTTCATCGCCGGACGCACTGCACCTCCCGGACGCCGCATGGGCCATGCTGGTGCCATCGTATCGGGCGGCAAGGGCGACGCCGAAAGCAAGATCGCAGCAATGGAAGCAGCCGGCATCCGCGTATCGCCGTCACCATCATTGCTCGGCAAGACATTGGTCGAAGTGCTGAAGGGTTGAGGTTTGGGCGTTTCATAGACGCGTTGGATTTCAGCCTTGGCTGGAACACACAAATTTGTGTTCCCCGGCGCAGGCCGGGGTCCAGCCTTAAATGGAACGTCGATTGTCTTGGTTCTGGACCCCAGCCTTCGCTGGGGAACACAGCGGCGAACTAAAAGATGGATCAGCCGGGTTATGTTTACATCATGGCCAACAAACGAAACGGCACGATCTATCTTGGAGTGACAAGTAACTTGCAGCAGCGGTGCTTTCAGCATCGCAACGGTTTGATTGACGGCTTTACCAAACAATATGGGTGCAAACTTCTCGTTTGGTATCAGCGGTTCGAAAATCTGCATGATGCGCGGCGGCGCGAAGTGCAGATGAAAAGTTGGAAGCGGCTTTGGAAGTTGCGTGAGATCGAACAGATGAACCCCCACTGGGCTGATCTGTACGAGACATTAGTTTGATGTTGGACCCCGGCGTTCGCTTGGGCACACGAGGTGTTTTATGGGCTTAGAAAACCAAGATTTTGAAACTGAGCAAGGCCCGAGCTGGGCACGTTCGAATTGGCCTTTGTCCATCACCGATGACCTGACGGCTTCGCTTGATCCGACGCAGATGGCGGTCGAAGTCAAGGCCGCGGCGAAGGCTGCTGGCAAGCCTATGGCAGAAGCCGACGCGGTTGCCGCAGCAAGCGATTCCATTCGCGCAATGATGCTGGTCCGCACCTATCGTGTGCGCGGACATCTGGCGGCAAACCTTGATCCGCTTGGTCTTTCCAAGCAGGATATTCCCGCTGACCTTACCCCCGAATATCATGGCTTTTCTGGCGCAGACCTCGACAAGCGGGTCTATGTCGGCGGCACGCTTGGCCTCGAATGGACCACGGTTCGTGAACTCGTCGATACGCTGCGCGCGAATTATTGTGGCCCAGTTGGCCTCGAATACATGCATATTTCCGACGTCGAAGAGCGCCGGTTCCTGCAAGAGCGGATGGAGGGCAAAGATGCCGCCATCCAATTCACGCCCGAAGGCAAAAAAGCCATTCTCGGTAAAGTCATTGAGGCGGAGCAATATGAAAAATTCCTTGGCCGCAAATATGTAGGCACGAAGCGCTTCGGCCTTGATGGTGGCGAGTCGATGATTCCGGCACTCGAAGCCGTCATCAAATATGGCGGCCAGCTGGGCGTGCGCGAAATCGTTTACGGCATGCCGCATCGCGGCCGTCTCAACGTTTTGGCCAATGTGATGGCAAAGCCATACCGCATCATCTTCCACGAATTTTCCGGCGGAAGCGCGAACCCTGACGATGTTGGTGGTTCGGGCGATGTGAAATATCACCTCGGCACCAGCACCGACCGCGAATTTGACGGCATCAAGGTGCATATGAGCCTTGTGCCAAACCCCTCGCACCTTGAAGCGGTGAACCCAGTGGTGCTCGGTAAGGTACGCGCAAACCAAACGGCACGCGATGACCTTGGCAAGCATGAACAAGTGCTCCCCGTACTTCTGCACGGTGACGCGGCCTTTGCTGGTCAGGGCATCGTTTGGGAGTGCCTCGGCTTTTCCGGCATTCGTGGGTATAATACCGGCGGTTGCTTGCACTTTATCGTGAACAACCAAGTTGGTTTCACGACCAGCCCGCAATATGCGCGGTCTTCGCCTTATCCATCCGACGTAGCCAAGGGCGTTCAAGCGCCGATTTTCCACGTCAATGGTGATGATCCCGAAGCGGTAACCTTCGCATGTAAAATTGCGATCGAATTCCGCCAGACATTCCACCGCGACATCGTCATCGACATGTGGTGCTACCGCCGCTTTGGCCATAATGAAGGCGATGAACCCGGTTTCACGCAGCCATTGATGTACAAAGTGATCAAGGGCCACCCCGCCGTCAGCAGCTTGTACGCCAAACGGCTTGAGGCCGAGGGTGTGATCGATGCGAACTGGGCGGACGAGCACGCCATGCGCTTCGTGCAGACGCTGGAGCAGGAATTTACCAGCGCAGCCGACTATAAACCCAATGCTGCTGACTGGTTTGGCGGACGTTGGTCGGGCCTTTCCAAGCCAGCCGATCCCGAAACCGCACGCCGGAATGTGCAAACAGGTATTTCCAAAAAGCTGTTTGACAGCATGGGCCGCACGCTGACCACTGTGCCCGAAGGCCACAATATTCACCCCACACTCAATCGTGTGCTCGATGCCAAAAAAGCCATGTTCAGCACAGGCGTTAACTTTGACTGGGCAACAGGCGAAGCGCTCGCTTTCGGATCGTTGCTTTCCGAAGGCTATGGCGTGCGCCTATCAGGCCAAGATTCGGGCCGCGGTACGTTCAGCCAACGTCACGGCGTCTGGGTCGACCAGACGACTGAGGAAAAATATATCCCGCTGGCAACATTGCCACATGGCCGTTTTGAAATTCTCGACAGTCCCTTGTCGGAATTTGGCGTGCTGGGTTTTGAATATGGCTATGCGGGTGCCGAACCCAAGACACTGGTGCTTTGGGAAGCGCAATTTGGCGACTTCGTGAATGGTGCGCAAACCATGATCGACCAGTTTATTGCCGCCGGTGAAGCGAAATGGCTGCGCGCCAATGGCCTCGTGATGCTGTTGCCGCATGGCTATGAAGGACAAGGTCCGGAACACAGCTCCGCGCGGCTTGAACGCTTCCTGCAATTGTGCGCCGAAGACAATATTCAGGTCGCAAACTGCACGACGCCTGCAAATTATTTCCATTTGCTGCGCAGGCAGATGGCACGTCCATTCCGCAAACCGCTTATCGTCATGACGCCAAAATCATTGTTGCGGCACAAGCTTGCGGTTTCCAAGGCAGAGGATTTCCAAGGCGAAAGCCACTTCATGCGGATCCTGTCGGACATCAACGCGCCTGCGGACAAGGATGTCAAACGACTGGTCCTATGTTCGGGTAAGGTTGCATATGACCTGATGGAAGCGCGCGATGCATCGGGTGATAAGAACACCGCGATTGTCCGCATCGAGCAGCTATATCCGTTCCCAGCCGAACCATTGATTGTCCGGTTGAAGCGTATGACCAATTTGGAAGAGGTCGTTTGGGCCCAGGAAGAGCCGCGCAACGCCGGCAGCTGGAGCTTCGTCGACCCCTATCTGGAAGAATGCCTCGCCGAAGCCAATGTCGGCCCGGCACGCGCACGTTATGCCGGGCGCAAAGCCGCAGCCGCGACAGCCACGGGTCTTGCCAAGCGCCACCAAGCCGAACAGGCCGCGTTGGTTGCAGAAGCACTGGGCCACAATGTCCGCGAAGAAATCCGCCGCCAACGCACCGGGGGAGCCAAGCCGGTTACCCCTCCATCCTCCTGAGGATTGAATTATGAGCACTGAAGTTAAAGTCCCCGTATTGGGCGAGTCCATCACTGAAGCAACCCTTGGCCAATGGCTGAAGAAACCGGGTGAGCCGGTTGCGGTCGATGAACCGATAGCCAGCCTTGAAACCGACAAGGTCGCGGTCGAAGTGCCGTCGCCTGTTGCCGGCATCATGGGTGCCTATGCTGTTGAGGAAGGCGCGACCGTTAATGTTGGCGCCGTCATTGGTTCGATCGATGCTGGCACCGGAGCCGCCGCAGCACCTGCTGCTGCGTCCGCTGTGGCCCCAGCCGTTACGAGCACCGCCGCGCCTGCGCCGGCCGCTGCTTCGGAAAATAGCGATCTGCCCTTGTCGCCGGCGGTCCGCCGCTTGGTGCTTGAGCTCGGCATTGATCCAAGCAAGATCAAAGGCACTGGCAAGGACGGCCGCCTGACCAAGGAAGATGTTGTTGCGGCTGCTAAGGGTGCGCCTGCGCCTGCAGCCACTTCGGCATCAACCGCAACGCCAGCTGCGTCTGCACCAACAGGTGCGCGTCAGGAAGAGCGCGTGAAGATGACGCGCCTGCGCCAGACAATCGCAAAGCGTTTGAAGTCTGCACAAGACACAGCGGCGCTGCTGACGACCTTTAACGATGTCGATATGTCCGCCGTGATTGAAGCGCGCGCAACCTATAAAGACCTGTTTGAAAAGAAGCATGGCGTGCGCCTCGGCTTCATGGGCTTCTTTACCAAGGCCGTTGCTTTGGCAGCGCGTGACGTTCCTGCAGTAAATGCGCAGATTGATGGCGACGAAATCGTCTATCACAATTATCTCGACGTCTCGGTCGCGGTAAGTGCGCCAAATGGCCTCGTTGTTCCTGTCGTACGCAACGCGGATGCCATGAGCTTTGCCCAGATTGAAAAGGCCATTGGTGATTTTGGCGCAAAGGCCAAGGCTGGCGCGCTCACCATGGAGGATATGTCTGGCGGAACCTTCACCATTTCCAACGGCGGCGTGTTCGGCAGCCTGATGTCGACCCCGATTATCAACCCGCCACAGTCCGCTGTGCTGGGTCTTCACCGTATCGAAGACCGCGCTGTCGTCCGCGACGGACAGGTTGTTGTTCGCCCAATGATGTATTTGGCGCTAAGCTATGACCACCGCCTCATCGACGGCCGTGAGGCAGTGACCTTCCTGAAAATCGTCAAAGAGGCGATTGAAGACCCTACCCGGTTGTTGATCGACCTTTAAGGAGCTGAGCAATGGCAGAACATGATTATGACCTGATCGTTATCGGTGCGGGTCCCGGCGGTTATGTTGCCGCCATCCGCGCCGCACAACTCGGTCTGAAAACAGCCTGCGTCGAAAGCCGCGAGACATTGGGTGGCACGTGCCTCAACGTCGGCTGCATTCCGTCGAAAGCTTTGCTGCATGCATCCGAAATGTACCATGAGGCACAATCGGGTTCGCTGGCGAAATTCGGTATCGATTTTAAGGGCGTGTCGCTCAATCTCGACCAAATGCACGCGGAAAAAGCGAAGGCTGTGACCGAATTGACCGGCGGCATCGAATTTCTGTTTAAAAAGAACAAAGTCGACTGGCTCAAGGGCCGCGCCGCGTTCACGTCAGCCAACAGCATTGATGTGGCTGGCAAAAATTACACCGCCAAAAACATCATGGTCGCGACAGGATCATCGGTAACGCCATTGCCCGGTGTCGAAATAGACCAAAAAATTATCGTCGATTCCACCGGCGCGCTGGCGTTGCCAAAGGTGCCAAAGCATATGGTCGTCATCGGCGGCGGTGTTATCGGGCTTGAGCTTGGAAGCGTGTGGTTACGTCTTGGCGCGCAAGTCACTGTGGTCGAATATCTTGACCAGAT
>JBILBJ010000103.1:0-6698 GCA_044353705.1 Sphingorhabdus sp.
AGCCGCATGACTGGACAACTAACTGCCATCATTGACGCCGCATGGGACGCCCGTGACGCGATCAGCAGCGCCACCCAAGGCGAGGTGCGCGACGCCGTACAAACCGCATTGGCTGGACTGGATGACGGGTCACTGCGCGTTGCGGAAAAGCTGGATGGCAGTTGGCAGGTCAACCAATGGCTGAAAAAGGCTGTTTTGTTGTCGTTCCGGTTGAATGACAATGTCGTGGTTGACGGCGGTGCAGCTGGCGCCCCTGCCTATGACAAGGTCCCTTCCAAATTTGCAGGATGGGGCGAAAGCCGCTTCCGCGACGCAGGGTTCCGCGTGGTGCCCGGCGCCGTCGCGCGGCGCGGCAGCTTCATCGGCAAGAATGTTGTATTGATGCCGAGCTTTGTAAACATCGGCGCGCGCGTTGATGAAGGCACCATGGTCGACACATGGGCAACAGTCGGAAGCTGCGCGCAAATCGGGAAAAATGTCCATCTGTCGGGCGGCGTTGGTATTGGCGGCGTACTTGAACCGCTTCAGGCTGGCCCCGTCATCATTGAAGACAATTGCTTCATTGGCGCACGGTCAGAAGTTGTAGAAGGCGTCGTCATCGAAGAAGGCGCAGTGCTTTCGATGGGCGTTTTCATCAGTTCCACCAGCAAAATCATTGACCGAACAACCGGCGAAATCTTTGTCGGCCGCGTTCCGGCTTATTCGGTTGTTGTGCCAGGTTCGCTCCCGGGCAAAGCGCTTCCCGACGGCAGCCCGGGTCCAAATCTTTCCTGCGCGGTCATCGTGAAACGCGTCGATGCACAGACCCGCGCAAAGACCGCAATCAACGACCTGTTGAGGGATTAATTCGCCGAACCGAGTAGGGACGATCAAAACGGACTTGCAATTCGGACGGATTTACTCCAGACGAAGCGGGCGGACCGGGCCCCTCTGGCGCTTCGCTTCTTCGGAAGGAACGTGATGTCGGCCGCATCGGATGTTTCCGGTGCACTGGTCAGGCGGTCTTCAAACCCCCCGAAATACGCTCGTCTGTGCCCGGAACATCCGATTGAACTTAAACAATGTTCAAGAGGATGTAGTGATGACTTTTTCGTCATTTCGATTGATGCAATATCACCAAAAAATTGATCGCGAACTGCGCGCCGAAATTTCTCGGCGCTGGCCAGACGTGTTTCGGATCCAAAAACTGAAACGGCTGAAGCTAGCGATCAAGGATCGGTTAGCGCGCCACGCGCATACCTCCTTTGGCCGTCGTCTACGCCTTAAAAGGGCTTAATATTTGAAAGCTGACGCCGTGCGCGTTTCAATCTGCGCGGCGTCGGCACGTACAATACAGGGAATGATTTCATGGAATTTTTGATGATGGACTGGTTGGGCACACCGGTTTGGTTCTGGTTGGCCTTTATCGGCATCGTGATCACGCTCACCGCGTTTGACCTTGGCATTTTGCACAAGGAAGACAAAGAGATGGGCATCGCCGAAAGCCTTAAGCTGTCGGCGTTTTACATCAGTATTGCGATGCTGTTCGGCCTTTGGGTCTGGTTCCAAAAAGGGGCCGACATGGGCATGAAATATTACACCGGCTTTTTCATCGAAAAGGCGCTGTCGATTGATAATGTCTTTGTCATCAGCCTGATTTTCACCTTCTTCGCGATTCCACGAAAGTACCAATACCGCGCATTGCTATGGGGCATTATCGCCGTCATCGTCTTGCGTGGCCTAATGATTGCCGCTGGCGCTGCCATTGTGCAGGAATATTATTGGACGCTGTATATCTTCGCCGCTTTCCTGATTGGAACCGGCATCAAGATGCTGTTTTCTGGCGATCAGGAAATGGACGTCGCCAAGAACCCGGTGGTCAAGTTTATTTCACGGCATATGCGCGTGACCAAAGAGCTGCATGACGAGAAGTTCTTTGTGAAGGTACCAGATGACAAGACCGGCAAGATGGTGCGCGCTGCGACGCCATTGTTCCTTGCGCTGGTCGTCATCAACCTCGCCGACCTCGTGTTCGCAGTGGACTCGGTGCCGGCAATCTTTGCCATCACCACCGACACGTTCATTGTGTACACGTCGAACATCATGGCGATTTTGGGCCTGCGTGCCTTGTATTTCGCACTCGCCGCGATGGTCCATCGTTTCCATTATCTTAAGTATGCGCTGGCATTGGTTCTGGTCTTCATCGGTTCAAAGATCTTTGTTTCAGACTTTGTGATGGACGGCGACAAGTTCCCGCCCGTCCTGAGCCTGGGCGTCACCTTTGGCCTGATTTTAGGAGGCATATTCTTTTCGCTCTGGAAAACGCGCGGACAGGATCAATCACATCACACGCTTTAGTTTTTACTTTAGCGACGAAGAGGAGAAAACTGAGATGAATAAACTTATGTTAAGTGCAGTTGCAGTTGCATCGGTAATCGCCATTCCGGCTCAGGCTAAAACCGCGGCACCCATGCAGTGCGCGGCCGTCAACCAAGCGCAAGTGGAATCGCTGTTCAATGATTTCAACAACGCTTGGGCATCCAAAAATCCGGACACGGTCACCAGCTTGTTCACAAAGGACGCAGTCCTGCTGGCGACCGTTTCCAACACGCCACGCACCGACCATGCGGGTATCCGTGACTATTTCGTCGGTTTCCTAAAACCCAGCCCAGTTGGAACCATCAACAGCAGCACGGTCAAGATCGGTTGCAACATGGCAGCACGGCTCGGCACTTGGACGGTAACCGTAACAGACCCTTCAACGGGTGCGAAAACAGACATCAAGGCCCGTTATTCGTTCATCTATCGTATCGAAGATGGAAAGTGGAAAATCGACCATCTACACTCGTCGATGATGCCTGAAAAAGCTGGCTAACGCCGGTCCTTCGTCGGCGCATTAAAGTCGGACGGTTTGTTGGCAATCCATGCCACGAACCGTCCGATTTCTTCATGCGCCAACAACGCATCAGCGGTTGCAAAACGCTTTTCGAGATCGCTGTTGGTGAAATTGGCATGAATGGTGCGATGGCAAATCGGATGCACCGGCTGCCGTTCCTTGCCACCCCGGCTCTTGGGCACAGGGTGATGCCATTCGGTGACCTCCCCCATCGGGCGCGAACACAGCCAGCAGGTTACTTCGGGCGTAACAGACTCTTCGTCAGAGCCATAAAAATCGCGATTTTTTCGCGCCATTGTCGCCGCTCCGTAACCTGCCAGATAACCGCAATCAGTTCTTGCCTGTTCCCAGCAAATCCAACGCGGCGGCCGTCATCGCTTCGATGCCCAAGCGGACCGACGGTTCGGGATCGATCTTGAACAAGGGCGAATGGTGACCGGCCACGGCTGGTCCGCCATTTTTCGCAGCCGCAATCCATTCGGGATTTGTCCCGCCGACCGCGAAATAATATCCCGGGATGCCAAATTGCTGATCCACGAAGAACGCGAAATCCTCTGCGCCCATATTCGTCTGGCGGAATGGCACAACAACATCGCTACCCAATGCCGTCGCAATTGCACCGTTCAAGCGACGGGCAAGCGCAGCGTCATTGACGGTTACGGGCGTGCTTTCGTTGACCTTTACGATAGGTAGTTTGTCATTGGGCAGGCCGTGCGCCGCGCCAATACCTTTTGCCACACGCTCAATCGAAGCAATCAGCTGATCGCGAACCGCTTGGCTATTGGCACGCACGGTCACCTGTAAATCGGCATATTCCGAAATGATGTTATGCTTGGTGCCAGCGTGGAATGCGCCAACGGTAATCACGCCAGCGTCCAACGGGCCCTTTTCGCGGCTGATGATCGACTGAAGGCCGACAACGATCTGCGACGCGATGTAGACGGGGTCACGGCCAAGATGCGGCGCAGCGCCGTGCGTGGCGATACCGGGAACGCGGATGTCGACGCTGTCAGCGGACGAATATTGAATGCCCTCTGCTGCTGCGATTTTGCCGGTTTCCAATTCTGCTGCCACATGGAAGGCAAGCGCGTAATCGGGCTTCGGAAAACGGGTATATAGACCGTCCTGCACCATGGCCTTGGCACCGCCAACGCGCTCTTCTGCGGGTTGGACGATGAACAGGATCGTGCCTTTCCACCGGTCTTTCATGCGCGCCATTTGCCGCGCCGTGCCGAGCAAAGAGGTAATGTGTACATCATGGCCACAGGCATGCATGACGGGCATTTCAAGGCCATCAACACCAACCTGTCTGACGGTCGAGCTGTTGGCGAGGCCCGAACGTTCCTGCACGGGCAATCCGTCCATATCCGCGCGGACAAGCACGACGGGACCATCGCCATTTTTCAGCATGCCGACAACGCCGGTTCCGCCAACCTTTTCAGTCACGATCATGCCAGGCACGGAGCGCAGTTCCTGTGCCATCCGGGCGGCAGTCTTATATTCGCGGAACGACAGTTCAGGGTTGCGGTGGAAATGGTCCCACAGGCTGGCGAGCGACTTGTCATAGTCTGCTTTGACGGCATCCGCATAATCCGGGCGGGCCGCAGCTGGTGTGGCTATTAATGCGCTTGTCAAAAGCGCGCCCAACAAAGTCTTTTTCATCATAATCATTGTCCCCCATTGTATCTGTTATGCGACGGCTCAAATGTCCCCTGTTGGGTGAGGCCGCCTTGGTCTGAATGCTACGCTATCACGGGCACCGGTCAAAGCAATGCCCGACGGGTGAAAATTCATCGACCATCGTCACATAGCGGTAAAATCCCTTGCCTTGCGCCGGGTTAATCCAAAAACCGGCGCGCAGCGAATATGCCTCACCGACATGGCCAAACCATCGTTGGCCCGCATTGTCCTCCAACCAATGCACGCCAAGGCCATATGCCGTGAAATAGCCTTTGTCGTCATCGCCATTTGAGCCATTGAACGTCCATACTGGTACGGTCATTTCGGCGAAGCTTTGTTTCGACAATAATGGCGCGCCCTGCCGCAAAAGCAGCTGGCCCACTTTGACAAGGTCGCGTGCGGAAATGCGCAGGCCGCCTTGCGGGCTGAACGCCGAACCATTGCGCCCAAGAACGTACAGCGCATCGACATCACAGCTGCCGTTGGTGGCAGGATACACCGCGCAAGGGTCAGGCCCCTTCATGGCGGCATCGCGCGCCAAATCGCCATTGGGACGCAACAAAGTGACCGCTTGCGCACGCCGTCCCTCGCTGCACCCGGCACCCCAATTGTAGCAGGCATCAAGCCCAAGTGGCGTCAGCACCAGCCGCGCCATCAAGCGGTCAAACCGCTCGCCCGTGGCGCTTTCCAGCACCGCCGCGACCACGGGCGAATTGATATTGGCATAAGAAAAATAGCGTCCCGGTGGGTGGGCCGCATCCCACGCTTTTGGGTTGGCAATAACGTCGGACAACTTGCCATCCAGTGGCACGATATAATCGACAGAATCGCGCAGCCCGCTTTGGTGGGACAGCAAGGCACGCATGGTTACAGGCACATCGGGGAAGGCCGGATTGCGTACCGGCCAGCCAAGATAAAGCCCGACATCACGGTCAAGATCCAGCACGCCTTGCTCCGCCAGCCGCATCGCCGCAATCGCCACCACCAGTTTTGAGATGGAAGCGACGCGCGCAGGGTCATCCAGCGTTACGGGACGGCCTGCAACACCAGCATTCCCTTGCGCGATCGCGTGCGTGATGCCGTCAGCGGTAAAATCAACCCGGACCGCCGCCGCCACAGGAAGCGCACGTTCAGCCGAGGCAGGCATTGTTGCACAGCCGCCAAGCGCCGCCGTACACAAAGACAAAGCCGCGATGAGGGGCGCGATCCGCGTCCTATGCCAAGACAGTCTCATCCCCTGCATCATGCCGCCGGACAGGGGCCTGTATATGTGCCGGTTGCTTTGCCCTGCATCTTCACCTTGCCAATCATCGGCAGACGGACATCGACCTTGCTGTCATAATTGAATGCGGTTTCGCCCATGACGCCCGCGAGTTCCATGTCGACGCTGCCCATGCCGTCCATTCCGCATGACAGTTTCATCCGGATATTTTGGCCCGAAACGTCAAATGCCTTATACACGCATTTCTCCGCGCCATTGCCGCCAAAGAAATCCGCAGCTGGCTTTTTGGCTTCGGCTTCGGCTTCGGTCAGGCAGCTACGGCTGGACGCGCTTTTTGCAACCTCATCCATGATCTGCTGCTTTTCCGCTTTGCCCAGCGTCGGCACGTCAATGTCGGTGAAGACAAACTTGGTTTCCCACTGCCCGGCCTTCATCGGGATAAATGCGCCATAATCCATTTCGGCGACGCGCTCTCTGCTGTCCGTTTCAGCGCCTTTATCCGAACAGGCTGAGATCGCCAACGCCGCAACGCCCAGTAAAAGGAACTTGTGCATGGGTTGTCTTTCTCGCTCTGTTGTCATGTCCGTCTTGTGTCCCTGACTTATCAAAAAGGCAACAGGCGATCAAAAGGGTTCGCAACGTTCCGTGGCACAGGTGATACCTTAGCGGACGTTTTTGAGATAAAGCCACCGCACACTCTTGCCCTTGCACCCGCTACAGCACATATAGCGAACATGGCTGAATTGATTATCCGCCGTGGGCTGGAAGAACCGGACACGGTTGGCAGCTTCACCCCGCACAGGCCGGAACGCCCGTCGAAGCTTGAAGGGGGTCGCCCTTTCAAAATCGTTTCCGATTATGAACCCGCAGGCGACCAGCCGACGGCGATCAAAGAATTGGTGACGACTGCGCTGACCGGCG
>JBILBJ010000104.1:0-6571 GCA_044353705.1 Sphingorhabdus sp.
TGTTGCAAATTAAGCGTGACATTGACCGCGCCGATCAACGGAAGCGGCGTTGAAGACGGAGGAGCGTAATATGCTGCATCTGTTTCTGGAAGAGGGCCCTTGGTTTCGGGCGAAACGTTTCGGCTATGGCGCTGGCCTACCGTTCAAATGGCAAGGATGGGTCGTGCTCGGCTTTTATGCTTTGGCGATGACTGGCTTGGGGCTGCTCGCGGACAATGATAAAGCGATACCCACATTTGTGACGGTCGCGCTCATGCTGATCGTTACCGGCATTTTCACCATCATCGTCCGCAACCACACCGAGGGCGGCTGGAAATGGCGCGGGCTTTAACGCTTAACGCAGCGCTTGGTCCAACAAGCGCGCGAGCCTGATCCCGCCGCGTTCAACCTGTTGCCGCAGGGCGGCGCGTGACGCAGCGACGTCGGCTTCATCAATCACCACAGGCGCGGTTGGCTTTGCGCCACATGGGTCACCATCGACCGCGCGGGGATACACGATTTCTTTCGATATCACCCAATTCTCTTGGCTCCACAGCTGGGCATTGCCCTGTTTGATTGCTGCTTTCTCCGCGGGCGTAAACGCGCGCACAATCGCCGGTGCGGCAGAAAGCGCGCGGTCGGCCAGCAAGCCATCCCACACCATATGCAAATTATATCCCCGCAGGGTGCCATAAGTGACCTTTAGGTCATTGCCGCCGCGGTCTGCACGGTCACCGGCGTGCAATGGCTGGTGAATGTCACCCACAAAATGCACGAGAAAAGCCAGCGCCTGCAAACGGAGATGCGCAGGCAGCGCTTTGTTCGACAGTAACGCGAGGTTGCGGTCGATTTGCGCCGACACGCAGTTGCCGTCGGCGCACGCGCTGTTCAGATCGAATGGCTTGCAGATGTCGACATTCTGATAATGCCAGCTGTTGGTGTAGCCCCAGCGCGCACGATCGCCCTTGATGCAATCGGCCCAGACGCTGACATCGCCGATATTGCGCATGGCGCATTTGGGCGTGCCAAGCATCGGCGCCGCGCGCAACAGACGTTGCATATTCGCGCGCGCATTGGGTGACATATTGGCCTGCGCAATGTGCGCCACGGTTTCATGGCCATATTCCCAATAGGCCTGGGCAGGGGCAAGTGGCGCGACCAGGACGAGAAGAGCGATAAGCAAGCGTTTCATGTGCGTGTCATAGTTTGTAACGGCGTGTAAATCAAAGTAGCAATCGCGTGTCGTACGCACAGGATGATGATTGCGGGATTATTCCAAGCCGCCTATATCCCCCCAATGTCTTCCATTCGCCCTTGGCGCGATATCGCGCGTCGTCAGTCCCGCCAAATCATGGTGGGTAATGTCCCTGTTGGTGGAAATGCCCCGATTGCGGTGCAAACGATGACCAATACGCTGACCAGCGACGCCGCGGCAACCATCGCCCAAATCCGCCGCTGCGAAGATGCTGGGGTCGATATCATTCGCGTCTCCTGTCCGGATGTCGAAAGCACCGCTGCGCTGAAACAAATCGTGCGCGCGGCCAATGTGCCCATCGTCGCCGACATTCACTTCCATTATAAACGCGCGCTGGAGGCGGCGGACGCTGGCGCTGCGTGCTTGCGGATTAACCCCGGCAATATTGGCTCGTCAGAGCGCGTGAAAGAGGTCGTCAACGCGGCCAAGGCCAATGGCTGCGCGATCCGTATTGGTGTGAACGCCGGATCCTTGGAAAAGGACTTGCTCGAAAAATATGGTGAGCCCTGTCCGGAGGCGCTGATCGAAAGCGCGTTGGACCATATCAAGCTGCTGCAGGACCATGATTTCCACGAATATAAGGTCGCGGTAAAAGCGTCCGACGTATTCCTTGCGGTTGCGGCCTATATGGGGCTGGCCGAGGCGGTTGATTGTCCGCTGCACCTTGGGATTACCGAGGCGGGCGGATTGATTGGCGGCACAGTCAAATCATCGATCGGCATGGGCAATATGCTCTGGGCCGGAATTGGCGACACCATTCGCGTCAGCCTGTCTGCCGAACCCGAAGAGGAAGTCCGCGTCGGCTATGAAATCCTCAAAGCATTGGGCCTGCGTACCCGCGGTGTCCGCGTGGTCAGCTGCCCCAGCTGCGCCCGCCAAGGTTTCGACGTCATCCGCACCGTGCAAAAGCTGGAAGACGCGCTGAGCCATATCAAGACGCCCATGTCGCTTTCGGTGCTTGGCTGCGTCGTCAACGGCCCCGGCGAAGCCCGCGAAACCGATATCGGCATCACCGGCGGCGGCAATGGCAAGCACATGGTCTATCTGTCGGGTGTGACCGATCACCATGTCGAAAATGACGACATGGTCAGCCACATCGTCAAATTGGTCGAAGCGAAAGCAGCGGAAATCGACGCCGGCACCAGTGTCAGCATGGACACGCTGCACGGGAAAGCGGCTTGAGCCTCTCGATTCGTTCGGCCACCCCCGCCGACATTTCGCTCATTGGCCAGTTCATCCGCGACCTCGCGGAATATGAAAAGCTGGCCCATGCGGTGCGTTTTGATGAAGCGGTGATGGCGCAAAAGCTGTTTGGACCGCGCCCTTATGCCGAGGTGTTGATCGGCGAGATCGACGGGACGCCGCAGGGTTTTGCCCTTTTCTTCCACAATTTTTCGACCTTTGAAGGGCGTCCGGGGATTTATCTGGAGGATCTGTTTGTCCGGCCCGACGCGCGCGGGTCTGGGCTCGGCAAGGCATTGCTGGGCAAGCTTGCGGCGCTTGCGGTGGAGCGTGATTGTGCGCGGCTCGAATGGTCCGTGCTCGATTGGAACACGCCCGCGATTGATTTTTATAAGGCGCTTGGCGCACGTGCGATGGACGAATGGACGGTGTACCGGGTCGATGGCGATGCCCTGACGGGCCTTGCGGCGCATAGCATTTAGCCATGGCTGAATTGCACCCGCGCCCCTTTATCCCGTTCATGGTGGCGGCGGCTGGTGTCGGCACATTTTCGCTGATGGACGCGGCGATGAAGGATCTGGCGCTCTCCATCGGCGCGTATAATGCGGTGATGTGGCGCAACAGCGTGGGTGCATTGTTGATGGGTGTTTTGTTCGTGGGCACGCGGCAAAAATGGCCGCCACTACATCTGCTGAAAATGCATCTTTGGCGCAGCATCGTCGTCGCGGTGATGGCGGTCAGCTTTTTCTGGTCGCTCACGAAATTGCCCTTGGCCGAAGCCATTGGCCTGAGCTTTATTGCGCCCGTCATCGCGCTGTATCTTGCCGCCGTGATGTTGAAAGAAACCATTGGTAAAGAGGCGATCTGGGCGTCTCTCGCGGGTTTGGGCGGCGTTGCCATCATCATGGCGGGCCGGTTGAGCGGACATTATACGATGGACCATATCTGGGGTGCTGCTGCGGTTTTGTTTTCGGCAGTGGTATTTGCCTATAACCTCATTCTCGCGCGGCGGCAGGCGCAGGTCTCGGGCCCAATCGAAATCGCCTTTTTCCAGAATCTGTTTGTGGCGTTAACGCTTGGCCTTGCCGCGCCATGGTTTTTGCAGTCCATCGGCATGTCTGATGCCCCAATGGTCGGCAGTTCCGCGGCGCTGGCGGTTATCTCGCTGCTCCTATTAAGCTGGGCGTATGCACGTGCAGAAGCGCAGATTTTGATTCCGGTCGAATATACCGCCTTTGTCTGGGCCGCGTTTTTCGGCTGGCTGTTTTTCGCGGAACCCATCACTTGGCCTGTGCTTTTGGGCACGGCCTTGATTGTGGGCGGAAGCCTGATTGCGGCGCGGGCAAAACCCGTGCCGGTTAATCAGGTGGAGATTGCGACGGTTTAGGGGGCGGTTCGCTCCGAACGTTTCTTTTGCCCACCCACAACTTCGTCACCCTGAACTTGTTTCAGGGTCTATTTGGCCTCGAGACCCTTCGGCCCGCGTGGTACGATGGATGCTGAACCAAGTTCAGCATGACGTGGTTTATGTGCAGAACAGTTCGTCTAGGCTGTCAGAGCCGAATAGATCATCGTCTTGATTTCGCGGCGCACCGGATAGGTGGTCGATGGCAGCAATTGCGTCATGAAAATCATGATGATGTCTTCCACCGAATCGACGAAAAAGGCGGTGGAATACATGCCGCCCCAATAAAAATCGCCGTTGGAACATGGCGCAAGTGTCGCGGCGCTGTCGATGGTCGTGGCAAAGCCAAGGCCAA
This sequence comes from Sphingorhabdus sp., assembly GCA_044353705.1. GTDB lineage: Bacteria > Pseudomonadota > Alphaproteobacteria > Sphingomonadales > Sphingomonadaceae > Sphingorhabdus_B. Next base: position 4,177 of record JBILBJ010000104.1, read on the forward strand.
AGCCAATACCAGCCATTTCGGCCTCGCTAAACAAAGACTTCGACATTTGCGTCAGGTCTTGGCCGCCGGGAATATGGTTGGCGGTCATCAATTCGATTGTTTTGGGGCTCAAAATTTGTGCGCCATCCAGCGCCCCGCCATTCAGCAGCATCCGGCAAAAACGGTGATAGTCGGATATGCTGGACGCAAGGCCGCCGCCGCCGGAGTTGAACGTCCAACCCTTGGCCCAGGCACTTTCGGACCCAGCCTTGTCGAGCAGCTTCATTTTGGCTTCGGGATCAAAGCCATAGCCGTCGGGGATGCGCGATGCCTTATCGGCGGGCACTTGGAAAAATGTATCGGCCATGCCCAGCGGCGCAAAGATATGCGTCTGGAAATATTCCGGCAGTGATAATCCGCTGATCCGTTCCACCAATATGCCGACGATGTCGGTGGCGACGGAATAATTCCACTGCGTGCCGGGGTCGAATTCCAGCGGGATTTGCGCGAGTGTATCGATCATGCTTTGCGATGTATTTTTGGTCCAGCTTTCAACGTCGGTCTTGCGATAGGCCGCGTCGACAGCGCCCTGTTCCTGAAAGCTATAGGTAAAACCTGCGGTGTGGCGCAGCAGATCGATGATGCGCATCTGCGTCGTCGGCGGGCGCGTCATAAACGGCACGTTGCCGCCGCCGCCCATAAATACGCCCAATTTTGCAAATTCCGGAATATATTTGGAAACCGGATCGGTCAGCGCAACCTTGCCCTGTTCGACCAGCTGCATGAACGCGACCGAGGTGATGGGCTTGGTCATCGATGCAATGCGAAAGATCGCGTCGTCCGCAACGCCTGAGCTCCACTGAAGCGCAATATCATCGCCGCGTCCGACCAGCAGCGCCGCAAAGGGCAATTTGCCGCTGTCGAGATATTCGCTCTGAATGAATGCAGGTATCCGGGCGAGCCGGTCTGGACGAAAACCTAATTCTTCGGCGCTCATACGGCTGTTTGTCCTGTCAATTGGCGGGTTACGGGGTGTGAGCTGGAAAGGCCGCCGTCGACGGCAATGGCTTGACCATTGACGTAGCTGGCCTGATCGCTGGCGAGGAACAATGCGACATTCGCAAGTTCCTCTGGCTGTGCGCCGCGGCGCAGCGGGTTGAGACGACCGATCTTGTCGGTCACGCCCTTTTCCTTGGCATAATCAAATGTCGGCTTGGTCATGCCGGTTTCGGTAAGGCCGGGGCAGATCGCGTTGCAGCGGACATTGGTGCCCGACAATTGTTGCGCGCTGACTTGCGCCAGATTGATGACGCCGGCCTTCGACGCCGAATAAGGCGGTCCGCCTGCACCCGAACGAATGCCCGCGACACTTGCGGTCAGGATGATCGAGCCGCCATTGCCGGCATCGGCCATGACCTTGCCCGCATGCTTCACCATCAGCCATGGGCCAATGAGGTTTACGCGCAACACGCTGGTGAAATTTTCGACTGTGTTGTCGAAGATACCTTCCATGCCGCCCGAGATGCCCGCATTGGCAAAGGCGATATCCAGATGGCCGTGCAGCTCAATGGCCTTTGCAACAATCGCGGCAACATCTGCCTCATCGCCTGCGTCCATTTGAACGGCGGTGGCGGCGTCGCCAATCATGGCTGCGGTGTCATGCACCGATGCGGCCATATCGCCCACAACGACCTTTGCACCTTCGGCGGCAAAGCGAATGGCCGATGCGCGGCCAATGCCGGAACCTGCACCTGTGATAATTGCTACTTTGCCTGCTAATGCGCCGGTCATACCACTACACCCCCATCAACAACGATTGTCTGCCCTGTCATAAAGGTTGAGGCATCGGAGGCGAGATAAACGGCCGCGCCTGCAATCTCACGCGGCTCGCCAATTCGGCCCAATGCTGCGCCAGAAGTCGACGCCTTCAAATTTTCGGGATTTTCCCACAATGCCTTGGCAAAATCGGTCTTCACCAGACCCGGAGCGATGGAGTTAATGCGCACATTATGTGGGCCAAATTCGCGGGCGAGGTTTTTGGTCATCTGGATATCCGCCGCCTTGGTGATCGCATAAGCGCCCAATATTGGCGATCCGCGCAGACCGCCGATGGACGACACAATGATGATGGAACCGGCCTTACGCTCGATCATTTCGGGGGCAACCATTTGGATCAACCAATGCTGCGATACGATATTATGATCGAGTGTCTTGCGCAGCTGTTCATCGGTGATCGTCGCCATTGGGCCGTAATGCGGGTTCGATGCTGCGTTGCAGACCAGAACGTCGACTTTGCCAAACGCCTTGCGGGTTTCATCGACAAGGTTTTGCAATGACTCTTTGGACGAAAGGCTTGAGGCCACGGCAATCGCGGCGCCCGGATGCTTGGCATTGATGCCCGCGGCGACCGCTTCGC
>JBILBJ010000006.1:0-20774 GCA_044353705.1 Sphingorhabdus sp.
AGGGTCCTCGCAACGAATTGCGGCTTTGAGCAAACCCTTCGCATCTGCGGCATCATAGGGTGCGATCACAATCAGACCGGGCACGCTGGCATACCATGGCGCGTAATTCTGGCTATGCTGCGCGCCGACGCGTGCTGCAGCACCGTTTGGACCACGGAACACGATGGGACAGCGCATCTGGCCACCGGACATGTAATTGGTCTTTGCCGCCGAGTTGATGATGTGATCAATCGCCTGCATCGCAAAGTTAAATGTCATGAATTCGATGACAGGGCGAAGCCCGCCCATCGCGGCGCCTGTTCCGATGCCTGCAAAGCCATATTCGGTAATCGGCGTATCAATAACGCGGCGCGCACCAAATTCGTCGAGCAATCCCTGCGTGACTTTGTAAGCGCCCTGATATTCGGCAACTTCCTCACCCATAACAAACACGCGGTCATCGCGGCGCATTTCTTCGGCCATTGCGTCGCGTAAAGCCTCGCGCAAGGTAACGGACTGCGTTGTAGCGCCGTCGGTTGCGGCAGGCGCCACCTTCGGAGCGACGGGAGCGACCGCAACCACGACCTCAGGAGCGGGCGCCGGTGCGGCAGCGGGCGCCGGGGTGGTCTTTGCGGGAGCCGCGGCCTCGTCATCGCTGGAGATGAGCGCAATCACGGTGCCGACCTTCACACCATCGGTGCCCTCAGGCACGTAAATGGATGTAATCACGCCCTCATCAACGGCTTCAAACTCCATCGTCGCTTTGTCGGTTTCGATCTCGGCCAGAATATCGCCAGACTTGACGCTATCGCCTTCCTTGACCAACCATCTGGCAAGCGTGCCTTCTTCCATTGTTGGCGATAGCGCAGGCATTTTCAGTTCGATTGCCATCAATATTGCTCCACCAACACGTCAGTATATAGTTCGGACAAATCCGGTTCAGGCGATGCTTCCGCAAAATCAGCAGATTCATTCACGATTTTCCGGATTTCCTTCTCAATCGCCTTCAACGCGTCGTCGCCAACCCCAAGCTCCGCCAGATACGCCTTGCATCCCTCAATAGGGTCGCTGTTCTCACGGACCGACTGCACTTCATCACGGCTTCTGTACTTCGCCGGGTCGGACATGGAATGGCCACGATAACGGTATGTCTTCATTTCGAGCAACACGGGCCCCTTACCGCTGCGCACCCAATCCAATGCAACCTCGGCAGCGCCACGCACGGCGAGAACGTCCATACCGTCAACCTGAATGCCGGGAATGCGGAAGCTTTCGCCGCGGCGGTATAATTGGTCCTCGGACGACGCACGGTTTACGCTGGTGCCCATCGCATATTGGTTGTTTTCGATGACAAATATGATCGGAAGCTTCCACAATTCCGCCATGTTAAAGCTTTCGTAGACCTGTCCTTGGTTGGACGCACCGTCGCCGAAATATGCGAGACAGACCCCACCATCGTTCGAATATTTGTGACCGAAAGCAAGCCCTGCACCCAGTGAGACTTGCGCGCCCACGATACCATGGCCGCCGTAAAATTTATGCTCAGTCGAAAACATATGCATCGACCCGCCCTTGCCCTGCGAGATACCCGCAGCGCGGCCGGTCAGTTCCGCCATGATCAGATTGGGATCGATGCCATATGCCAGCATATGCCCATGGTCACGATAGCCCGTGATGACGCTGTCTTTGCCGGGCGTCAGCGCGGATTGGAGCCCAATGGCGACGGCTTCTTGGCCGATGTACAAATGGCAAAATCCACCGATGAGGCCGAGGCCATATAATTGCCCTGCTTTTTCTTCAAAACGGCGGATCAAAAGCATATCGCGATAGAACTTTAAAAGCTCTTCTTTGGTCGCTTTATATGGCTTTGGTTCGCTTGGACGCTCGCGGTTGGCACGTGCGGCGTCTTCGCTCACACTGGCCTTCTTCGACACAGACTTTTTCGCTGGGGAGGTTGCCAAAATACGTTCCTTTTATGGAATTTCTATATGCGATTGCAATGTCGCCTAACCAAAATCAACCAAGGTGAAAAGCGCTTTTCCGCAACGGAATGCACTGCATAGCTATTCATTCGATGATGAATATATCACTTTAGCGGAACTACAACCTCATCAGGCGCAACAACGTTCAGTTCCTTGCGCATTAATTCGCCGGCCAAGTCAGGATCGACATTATCGCGGTCCAAAAGCAACTGCCGATTTCGCAGAGCATCCCGTTCCTTTTGTAGCTTTGCCAGTTCAATTTTACGCTCACTCAGCGCCGCCCGATAATCGGTCCATGCAATGATGCCGGTTGGCCCAAGAAGCGCATAAGACGCAATACCCAGCAAAGCGACAAGCGCCAACGCTGGACCAATCACCGACTTCACATATTCAGGCTTTCGGTTTGAACGCATCATGTTTCGACAGAATCATATTTTCGCAAAAATGGCAAGAAAGGAGGGGTCAGCGGAAAATACCCTGCCCTGCATATTGCGCCGATACACCCAGCTCTTCTTCAATACGGATGAGCTGGTTATACTTCGCCAACCGGTCGGACCGTGCAAGGCTTCCGGTTTTAATCTGACCGCAATTTGTTGCCACTGCCAAATCGGCGATGGTCGCATCTTCCGTCTCGCCCGAGCGATGTGACATAACGGCAGTGTACGAAGCACGGTGCGCCATCGACACCGCAGCCAGCGTTTCCGTCAGCGTACCAATCTGATTGACCTTCACCAACAAAGAGTTGGCAAGACCTTTGCCGATACCCATGGCAAGACGCTCTGGGTTGGTAACGAACAAGTCGTCACCAACCAACTGGACCTCGTGGCCGATCTTGTCGGTAATGGCTTTCCAACCTTCAAAATCGTCTTCGCTCATGCCATCTTCAATCGAACGAATGGGATAGTCCTTGCAAAGCGCAGCGAGGTAATCCGCCATTTCATGCGGCGAAAGCGAGAGACCTTCGCCGGAAATTTCATATTTGCCGTTGCGGAAAAATTCGGTCGCGGCGCAATCCAGGGCGAGCACAACGTCTTCTCCAGCTTTAAAGCCAGCCTTTTCAATTGACGTCATAATGAAATCAAGCGCGTCACGCGTCGATGCCAGATTTGGCGCGAACCCGCCTTCATCACCAACCGACGTCGCCAGACCCTTTTCATGCAGGCCTTTTTTAAGCGTGTGAAAAATTTCAGAGCCCCAGCGAACGGCTTCTGAAATTGACCCAGCTCCAACGGGCATGACCATGAATTCCTGAAAATCAATCGGGTTATCCGCATGTTCACCGCCGTTGATGATATTCATCATCGGAACCGGCAGGACATGTGCATTAACGCCACCGACATAACGGTACAGCGGCAACCCACGCGCATCCGCAGCAGCTTTTGCGACGGCCAAACTGACGCCCAAGATAGCATTGGCACCAAGGTTCGACTTGTTGTCGGTTCCATCCAAGTCGATCATCACGGCATCGACATTTTCCTGATCTTCAGCGTCCAGTTCCAATAGCGCTTCATAAATCGGGCCATTAACCGCTTCGATAGCCTGCAGGACCCCCTTGCCCATATATTTGGACATATCACCGTCACGCTTTTCAACGGCTTCATATGCGCCTGTGGAAGCGCCCGATGGAACAGCTGCGCGGCCAAAACTGCCGTCTTCCAACAACACATCAACTTCGACTGTAGGGTTACCCCGGCTATCCAAAATTTGGCGGGCATGTATGTCGAGGATCGCAGTCATGGAAAGCTCCAGTAAAATCGTGATGGGAACAATGTCAGCGCGTCTATCGTTGTGTTGATGATTTGGCAACGACGCTAAGACATATGGATTTTAAATGTAATTTTATGGTGCTATAGTTGACTAAGGCACCGCCCGTACAAATATAAGATATAGCGGCGCCCTTCTGAGTGCCCGCACTTAACCGATAGGAGCATATTCCCATGGCCGAAACTGAAAAGCCAAAAGCGGCAGCGAAACCAGCGCCCGTTAAAAAAGCAACCGCCAAGCCTGCGGCTGCGAAGACAGCAGCAGTCAAGCCATCCGCCACTAAGGCGGCAAAACCCGCTGCGGCGACTTCCGCGCCAAAGGCCGTGGCAAAGGCGCAGCCTGCTAAAGGCAAAACCGACGGTGTTACATCAAAGGTCAAATCAGAAATGAATGATTTCAAATCCAAAGCAACGGACAGCGCACGCGCCGCGGCTCAAAAAGGCAAGGACCGCGCGACAGAAGCCGTTGACAGCATTGGCAAACTAATTCGCGACAGCGCTGCGACCATCGATGACAATGTCGGCAAGCAATATGGCGATTACGCCCGTAGCGCAGCAGACATGGTTGAAGGCTTCGCTGGTAAGATGGACGCAAAGGATGTCGATGCCTTGGCCGATGATGCCCGCCAGTTTGTCCGCAAAAGCCCGGCAGTTGCGGTTGGCGCTGCGGCAGCCATTGGCTTTGTGCTCGCACGCCTCATTCGCTCTGGCGGCAAAGACGCCTAATTAGACACCATTAGCGGCTTTGCAAAAGGCCGATTTTGACCGATAAGTGAAACCGATGATTATGGATCAGCGTCAGGACCAAGTGGTGGAGGATAGCCCAAAACCAGAAGATGCGACCGCAAGCGAACAGGTTTCGTTGGTGATGGAAGACTTGCGCGCGCTGGTGACGGCCGAAATGCACTATTACCGTTCGCGTCTTGATTACACCCGACATGTGTTCCGATCGGCGTTCCTCTATGGCGCGATTGCGGCGTTCGCGCTTATCGGCGCGGCAATAGCCTTTGTATTGGGGCTGGTGCTGACTTTGGCCCCATTAATTGGTCCGCTTGGGGCCACATTGGTTGTCACTTTCACGTTTATCGTCGTTGCGGTCATTTTTGGATCGCTGGCACGAAAATGGATGAGGAAAGTTTACTTTCCGGAAATGCAAGAGAATGTCGACGATCTTACCTAAAGACCCGGTTGTCACTGACCGCGAAAGCGTCATATTGTCGCATGCAGAACGTCGTAATCTTCGGCGCAAGCTTAAGGGCAGCATCGACGTTGCCCAGGAAGTTCTCAACCCCCGCAACCAGGTTCGCAAGCTGGTCGCTTTGAAAAAATCGCAGGCAAAAAAGACTGCGGATGAGACAATCCAAGCCGTGAAGAACAAAGCACCGCTTATCGGCATAGTCGGCGCAGCCACATTATTGGTGGCCGCCCGTCGGCCGATTTCGCGTTGGATTTCAAACCTGCGCAAGAGTAAAACAAACACGTCCGTTGGCGATTGATATAGGAACGAAACATGAGCAAGATTGGCGATAGCATTAAGACCGCAGCTGACAGCGCGAAGAGTACAACAAGCGACGGCATTGACAAAAATCCGTTAGCCATCGTTTTGGGCGGCTTGGCAATCGGCGCAATTGTCGGCGCGCTTTTGCCACACACAGAGCGTGAAACAAAAGTTTTGGGCAAGGCCGGTAAAAAGCTGAACAAAAAGGCCCGCAAAATGGCTGAAGCAGCGAAAGCAGCGGGGAAGGATCAGGTCGAAAGCCTTGGCCTGAACGGCGACGCGTTGCGTTTACAATTTAGGGACCTTGTCAGCAAAGCAGCTGTCGCTGTAAAGGCCGCGAGTCAGGCGGCAACGGATGCTGCCAAAGAAAAATAATTGGATAACAGCGTGACCGATACAAAATTGCATCTCGTCTTTGGTGGACGAGTGGAAAACCCCCAGACGTTAAAGTTTACGGATTTAGAAAATCTGGACATTGTTGGCATGTTTCCGGACTATGCCAGTGCAGAAGAAGCATGGCGGGCCGCCGCCCAACGCACGGTTGATGATGCCGAAATGAAATATGTCGTCGTTCATTTGCACAAACTGCTGCAGCCCGGCGCGTAAATACCGCATTAGACGTTACCCTGAACCTATCAGGGTGACGTCCAAAGCCTCAGGCGTTACGATAACGCCACTGCAGCAATGGCCGCGCCAGGGCTAATCCCATCACAAAACCGCCTATATGCGACCAGATGGCGATAGCGATGCCCAGTCCCGGTCCGACAAAGCCCATCGCAAGGTTCAGGCCAATCCACGCCAAGGTCAGATGGAGCGGACGCGCGATCGCTGCAGGAACGGGTCCCCACCGCTTTGGCTGCTTGTTCGGGAACAGCAATAGATACGCCCCAATAACACCCGATATCGCGCCGCTTGCGCCGATGGCAGGCGCCATCATATCCAGCGACATCGGTAATTGCAGGTCTGCCGCGAGCCACTCAGTTCCCGCAGCAGCATAAGCCGACACAATATACAGCGCCAAGAAGAGACCGCCGCCCAAAACGCGCTCAACCAATTTACCAATCAGCAAAAGCATCAGCATGTTCATAATGACATGCGCGATCCCACCATGCAAAAATGCGGCCGTAAGCGGCGTAAGCAACGCGGGCACGAGAAATGTTATGTCCGCAAACGCAGAACTATCACCGCTTAAACGGGCCGGAAAAAGCCCGCCGGCAACGACTGCATATTGCCACAAGGACGGCACCAACAAAATGGCAGATATTGCCAAATTGATGATGACCAGCGCGTTGGTGACAGGCCCGCGGGGAAACTGCATGTCAAATATTACGGCGCTTCATGACGAAACGCATGTTCAGATGAACTCGATTTTGGATACGAGATAAAATTTGTCGCCCGATGGTACCGTCACTTCGACTTCATCGTCGGCGATACGCCCGATAAGCGCGCGGCCCAATGGCGAGTTGTAGGAAATACGGCCTGCCTTTGCATCGGCTTCGGTTTCACCCACCAGCTGATACCGCACAGGCTTGTCGTCTTCGTCCAACAACGTCACCGTTGCGCCAAAAACAATTTTGTTGCCCGACAAAGTCGTCGGATCGATAATTTGTGCGCGGCCAATTTTGTCTTCGATTTCTGAAATCGCAGCTTCAACCTGACCCTGGCGTTCCTTGGCAGCGTGATATTCAGCATTTTCCGAAAGATCGCCATGCGCACGCGCTTCCTCAATTGCTTCGACAATCAATGGCCGCTCATCACGAAGGCGTTTCAGGTCGGTTGTCAGCTTTTCATAGCCTTCAGCCAACATCGGATATTTCTCAAAACTCGCCATCAGGCAAAACCCTTCGTCACAAAAACATCCCGACCGGAGAAATGATAACCATCAATCCGATATGCAGTTCAATTGTCGGGGAACGATACTGCTCGTGTTAATAATAGTCTTGAAGTGGCCGAACTTCAAGTTGCCGTTGCTGCAGCGCCGCAATCGCCTGTGCAACCGCGATGCTTCCTGCGGCTGTTGTATATTGCGAAACCTTGCCAACCAACGCGGAACGGCGGATTTCTTCGCTGTCTTTCAGGCTCTGCCAACCTTCGGTCGTGTTGAAGATCAGGTGGATTTCGCCATCTTTAATCTTGTCGACGATATGCGGGCGGCCCTGCGCGACCTTGTTGACGCGCTCGACTTCTATCCCTTGATCACGCAGATAATTTGCCGTGCCGTCGGTTGCGCATACGGTAAAGCCGCACGCAATCGCTTGTTTGACGGCAGGAACGATAACGGGCTTGTCTGTGTCTTTAACCGAAACGAACAGCTTCCCGCCCATCGGTGGCGGCATCCGCGCGCCGATTTGTGATTTGGCAAAGGCCGTCGCAAAATCGCGATCGATACCCATTACTTCGCCCGTTGATTTCATTTCAGGCGACAGCACGGGGTCAACACCGGGGAAACGATCAAAGGGGAATACCGCTTCCTTGACCGCAATATAATCGATGTCGAGGTTGATGGGCGGCAAGTCCTTAAGCTTTTCACCCGCCATAACGCGCGCGGCGATCTTGGCGATAGGTGCGCCGATCGCCTTTGCGACGAAAGGCACGGTCCGGCTGGCACGTGGATTGACCTCAATCAGATACACCTCGCCATCCTTGACCGCGAACTGGATGTTCATCAGGCCACGGACATGCAGGTTGACCGCAAGCAATTCGGTCTGCCGGCGGATCTCTGCGATGATGTTATCGGGCAGGCTGTAGGGCGGGATGGTGCACGCGGAATCGCCGCTGTGCACGCCGGCTTCCTCAATATGCTGCAATATGCCGGCAACAACGACTTCGTCGCCATCGCACAAGGCATCAACGTCCACCTCAATGGCGTCCCGCAAATAGCTGTCGATCAATACCGGCGAGTCGCCCGAGACGATAACGGCCGTTTGGATGTAATTTTCCAGCTGCGCCTGCGTATCGACGATCTCCATCGCACGCCCGCCAAGGACGTAGGACGGCCGCATCAGCACGGGGTAGCCAATATTCTCGGCAACCTTAATGGCTTCGTCACGGCTGCGCGCAATGCCGTTTTCGGGCTGCTTGAGCTTCAGCTTGTTGATCAGCGCGGCAAAGCGTTCCCGGTCCTCGGCCAGATCGATGGCGTCGGGCGATGTGCCCAAAATCGGGATGCCTGCCGCCTCAAGCGCCTTTGCAAGGTTCAACGGGGTCTGCCCACCGAACTGCACGATGACGCCCTTCAGCGTGCCATTCTGCTGCTCGACATGCAGGATTTCCAGCACGTCTTCGGCTGTCAGTGGCTCGAAATACAAACGGTCACTGGTGTCATAATCCGTCGACACGGTTTCCGGATTGCAGTTGACCATGATGGTTTCATAGCCCGCATCCGCCAACGCAAAGCAGGCGTGGACGCAGCAATAATCGAACTCAATCCCCTGCCCGATGCGGTTCGGACCACCGCCCAGGATAACGACCTTCTCACGATCCGTGGGCTGGCTTTCGCATTCGGGCGTGCCAAAGCTTGGGGCTTCATAGGTGGAATACATATACGGCGTTTTGGCTTCGAACTCCGCGGCGCAGGTATCGATGCGTTTGAACACGGGGCGCACGCCCAATTTGTGGCGTAGCGCGCGCACTTCATCTTCGGTCACCGCACCGGCAATCGCGCGCGCCGCCTGCATCGCAATGCCGGAACCACGGCGGACAGCGGTTTCCATACCTGGGCGTATATTGACCGATTCCAGCGCCAGATAGGCCAGCCGCTTGTCCGAAAAGCCCATGGCCTTCAAACGGCGAAGCGCCTCGGCACTATTGGGCAAGCCGTTCGTCTTGACGTCATTTTCAGCGGCAATGATCTCTTCTAACCGTTCAAGGAACCACGGATCGAACTTCGCAATTGCGTGAATTTCGGCAACGCTCATGCCCTCACGCAGCGCTTGTGCCGCGACCAACAGCCGGTCTGGCGTTGCACGGCTCAATTCGGCAGAAAGCTGGTCTTTCGATGCACCCTTCAGCGCGTCGACATAATTGAAGCCCGAAAGTCCGGTTTCCAATCCACGAAGCGCCTTTTGCAGGCTTTCGTGGATGTTGCGGCCAATCGCCATCACTTCGCCGACGGATTTCATCGCCGTGTGCAACAATGGCTCGGCGCCCTTGAACTTTTCAAAGGCAAAGCGCGGGATTTTGGTGACGACATAATCAATCGTCGGTTCAAACGACGCTGGTGTTGCGCCGGTAATGTCGTTGGTGATTTCGTCGAGCGTGAAGCCAACCGCCAGCTTCGCCGCAACCTTGGCAATCGGGAAGCCGGTGGCTTTCGATGCAAGCGCCGACGAACGCGATACGCGCGGGTTCATTTCAATCACGATCAGGCGGCCATCCTTCGGATTGACTGCGAACTGTACGTTCGAACCACCTGTTTCTACGCCGATTTCCCGCAAGCACGCGATACTCGCGTTACGCATGATCTGATATTCTTTGTCGGTCAGCGTCAACGCTGGCGCAACCGTGATGGAGTCGCCAGTATGCACGCCCATCGGGTCGATATTTTCAATCGAGCAGATGATGATGGCATTGTCCGCGCGGTCACGCACGACTTCCATCTCATATTCTTTCCAACCGAGCAGCGATTCTTCAATCAACACTTCGGTGGTGGGCGATGCATCAAGGCCGCCAGTGACGATCTTGATAAATTCGTCGCGGTTATAAGCAATCCCGCCGCCGGTGCCGCCCATGGTGAAGCTTGGGCGAATGATTGAAGGCAGGCCCGTGCGCTCCAGAACCTCAAGCGCTTCTTCCATCGAATGCGCGATACCCGAACGCGCGGATTCCAAACCAATTTTGGTCATCGCGTCGCGGAACTTGATCCGGTCCTCAGCCTTGTCGATGGCTTCGGCATCTGCACCGATCATCTCAACGCCATATTTCGCCAGCGTGCCTTCGTTGAACAAAGCCAAAGCCACGTTCAAAGCCGTCTGCCCGCCCATGGTCGGCAACACCGCGTCGGGGCGCTCTTTTTCGATGATCTTGGCAACGATTTCGGGCGTAATTGGCTCGACATAGGTCGCGTCGGCCATATCCGGATCGGTCATGATCGTCGCTGGGTTCGAATTGACGAGGATGATGCGATAGCCCTCTTCGCGCAACGCCTTGCATGCCTGCGTCCCCGAATAATCAAACTCGCACGCCTGCCCGATGATGATGGGGCCAGCGCCGATGATGAGGATCGATTTTATGTCAGTACGTTTGGGCATTTAATTCATATTTCCAAAGGCCCCAGCCGCACTTTCATGCATACGACGGAGTGTAGAGGAGGTCAGTGCGCAGCACAAAGAATAGAGGGCCGGCATCAGGATATTCACCCCATCATCCCCGCGAATTTTTCGAACAGATAATGGCTGTCCTGCGGGCCGGGTGAGGCTTCTGGGTGATATTGCACCGAAAATGCGGGCTGGTCGGCGAGTTCGAAGCCGCAATTGCTGCCGTCGAACAGGCTGATATGCGTGGCCTTTGCATTGGCGGGCAAGGTGTCTGCATCCACGGCAAAGCCATGGTTCATGCTGGTAATTTCGACCGCGCCGTCGCTCAGGCGCTTGACCGGATGGTTCGCGCCGCGGTGGCCCTGATGCATTTTCTCGGTCTTCGCGCCGACCGCGAGGCCAAGCATTTGATGCCCGAGGCAAATGCCGAACAAAGGCTTTTTGGTGTCCAGCCACTGCTTGATCACCGGAACGGTATATACGCCAGTCGCAGCCGGGTCGCCGGGGCCGTTCGACAGGAATAGACCGTCGGGCGCGTGCGCCATGATTTCTTCGAATGTTGCGATCGCGCTCACGATCGTGACGTCGCAACCGACATCGACCAAATTACGCAGGATATTGTGCTTTATGCCATAATCGATGGCGACGACTTTTTTGCCGCCCTTGGCAGGTTCGGCATAGCCAGAACCCAGTTTCCAAAGCCCCTGCCCCCAACCATAAGTCTGCAACGTCGTTACATCCTTGGCGAGGTCCATGCCTTCCAAGCCAGCCCATGCCTTTGCGCGTGCCAACAATGCAGGGACGTCGAAATCGCCGCTCGCCGAATGTGCAATCACGGCATTTGGCGCGCCGGCAACACGGATGAGCCGCGTAAGTGCGCGGGTATCCACGCCCGAAACGCCAATGCGGCCATTGGCTTTCATCCACGCATCAAAATGCTGTGTGCTGCGGAAATTGGATGGGTCCGTCACGTCCTGACGCACGATAGCGCCCAAGGCATGCGGGTTCAGCGCCTCAACATCTTCGGGGTTTGTGCCGACATTGCCAATATGCGGGAAGGTGAAGTTGATGATTTGTCCGGCATAAGACGGGTCGGTCATCACTTCTTGATAGCCTGTCATGGCTGTGTTGAAGCACACTTCGCCAACGGCTTGGCCCTCTGCGCCAAAGCCCTTGCCCCAGATGACTTCCCCGGACGCCAAAACCAATACCCCCGTCGCTCCAGAAGGCGCGCGCGAAGAAATGGGGTCGGCCATGATGGGGTCGCTCCTGTGAGACGGATTGCAGCAATGTCGCGAAGGGATTGCGCCTAGAGACGGCGGGCGGGTGCGTCAATCTGGAAATCGACAAAGCTGTGGAATACGTCATTTTAACTTTGCGTCCCCGGGGCCCCTTCGTGCAGAAACGGATTTACGCAGAGGCGCAGAGGACGCAGACATTGTTTGCACAGGCGTGTCGGCTTAAGGCCATGCACATAACGTTGTTTGAAATGAGATTATAATGATTCGTGATACCATCAAGGCCGCCCAAATTACCGCGATGAAGGCTGGCGAAAAAGACCGGCTCGCCGCCGTTCGTCTTATCCTCGCCAAAATCAAAGACCGCGATATCGAACTGCGCACCGCATCGCAGCAGCCCGACGATGACGCGATGGTGGTTGAGGTCATGCAGAAGATGATCAAGCAACGCCGCGAATCTATCGCACTATATGAACAGGGCGGACGCGTTGAGCTGGCCGCGATTGAAGCTGCTGAGCTTGCGATCATCGAAGATTTCCTGCCCGCGCAAATGAGCGACGCCGAAACCAGCTCAGCCATCGAAGGTATCAAGGCCGAACTCGGCGCAGAGACCCTGAAAGACATGGGCCGCGTCATGGCGACCTTAAAAGAACGCCATGGCCCGCAACTCGACATGAGCAAGGCAAGCGGCCTTGTGAAGGCGGCGTTGTCGTAAACATGCTCCCTTCCCGCCTGCGTGAGGGGAACAACTTCGCATGACCCTCACCCCGCAATGGCTTGATGAACTGCGGTCGCGAACGACGCTTTCCGCGTTGATTGGCCGCACCGTAAAGGTCACTAAGGCGGGGCGTGAGTTTAAGGCATGCTGTCCGTTCCATAACGAGAAGTCACCGAGCTTCACGATCAACGATGAAAAAGGCTTCTACCATTGCTTTGGCTGTTCGGCGCATGGCGATGCCATTCGGTGGATGACCGACCAACGCGGCCTGTCCTTCATGGACGCGATTAAGGAATTGGCCGCCGAAGCCGGGATGGAAGTCCCTGCCCCTGACAGCAAAGCCGCCCAGCGCGCCGAAAAAGCCAACAGCCTGTATGACGTGATGACGTCCGCACAGGACTGGTTTGTTGCGCAACTACAAAGCCCCGATGGCGCAGGTGCGCGCGCATATTTGAAAAAGCGCGGGTTCAGCGAAAAAACCATCCGCGATTTCGGCTTCGGACTGGCGCCCGATAATCGCACAGCGCTGAAATCAGCACTGAAGCAATATGGCGACGCCATGCTGGTTGAGGCGGGGTTGCTGATCGCGGTTGAGGACAAGGATCCTTACGACCGATTTCGCGGCCGGCTGATGATACCCATTCGCGACCCGCGCGGCCGCGTCATTGCTTTTGGCGGCCGGATATTGGGCGATGGTGAGCCCAAATATCTCAATTCCCCCGATACGCCTTTGTTCGACAAGGGGCGAACGCTCTACAATCTGGACAAATGTTCGCCCGCATCGCGCCAGACGGGCCGCGTTATCGTCGTTGAAGGCTATATGGACGTCATTGCGATTGCGCAGGCCGGCTTTGGGGACGCGGTGGCGCCATTGGGGACCGCACTGACCGAACAGCAAATCCAAATGCTCTGGCGCATGACGGAAAAACCGTTGCTGTGCTTCGATGGGGATTCAGCTGGGCAGAAAGCGGCGATGCGTGCGGCATTACGTGCCCTGCCCTTGCTAAAACCTGGCCACAGCCTTCAGTTCGTGACGCTGCCCGATGGGCAGGATCCGGACGACCTTGTGAAGGCATCGGGTGCAAAGGCCCTCACAGAGCTTCTGGAGGCGTCTGAACCGCTTGTGGAGCGATTGTGGAAGGCGGAGGTGTCTGCGTCGCCATTGGACACGCCAGAGGACCGTGCGGGGCTTAAACAGCGCCTTGGTGTCCACATGGCGACCATTACCGACGGAGAAATCAAACGACATTATGCCGATGCGTTTCGCGAACGGTTCGACAATCTTTTCGCAGCACGCAGAAACGCGCCGCCGACGCGCTTCACCAAAACGCCAACAGGCAATTGGCGAAAGCCACCTATATTGCCGCCCGGCGCAGAAACCAAGAGTTTCAATGCAAAGGGATCGGATTTCTTAGTGCAAGGCGTGCTTGGCGCATTGCTGCGCAACCCATCCATGATACGGGAGCATCATGAAGCATTGAGTGACTTCGTTCCGTCCGACCCGAATCACGCCGCTTTGCTCAACATCATGCTGAATGAATCTTTTGCCAAAGAATCGCTTGATACCGACGGCCTAATCACCATATTGGACAAGAAGTTGTATAATGTCGCATCGACGCTGCTCCACAGCAATGGTAAGGTCTTTGCCTTCAATCGTGGGGAGTTCGGTTCGGGGGGCGACGGATTATCCAGCGTTTCAAAAGATTTGGGTGAAGCAATCAGGCTGATGAAGCAGCGTCCCGCGCTCGAAGAAGCGCTGGAACGCGCTACACGGTTGGCGAGTTTAGAGATGACGGAAGAAACTTTTGCCGAACAGCAAAGGTTACGTCACGAAAAGAAGGCATTTGACGATCGTATCATCGCATTTTTCAGACGAGATGCGGACGATTTATGACAGTATCGGGGAATTATTTTGGCAAGTCGCGTAAATGAGAATGAAGACGATATGGTCGAAAATGGCGATGCTCCGCTGATTGACCTGAATGATGCGACCATCAAAAAACTGCTAGCCAAAGCGAAGCGCCGCGGCTTCCTCACCTATGACGAATTAAATGCTGCCTTGCCGCAGGATCAGATGTCTTCGGAACAGATCGAAGACGTCATGTCCGCCATCAACGACATGGGCGTGCAGATCGTCGAGAATGACGAAGCCGGTGAAGATGGCGAGGACGAGCAGGAAGAGGAAGAAGTCGAAACCGTCGACAATATCTCGGAAAATGACCCTCGCTCGCTGACCAGCACGGTCAAAAAAACCGGAACGGGCGAACGTACCGATGACCCTGTGCGCATGTATTTGCGCGAAATGGGTGCGGTTGAGTTACTGTCGCGCGAAGGCGAAATCGCCATTGCCAAGCGGATTGAATCCGGTCGCGACACGATGATCCTCGGCCTCTGCGAGAGCCCAATTACCTTCCACGCCATTATTGACTGGTCGAACGCACTTAACGACGGTGAAATGCAGCTGCGCGAGATCCTTGATCTTGACGCCATGTTGTCAAAAGCGCCGGAAACGCTGACCGACGACGAGGAAGAAGAAGGCGACGGAGAAATCAGCGAAAAAACCGCTGGGGTTTCTTACAAAGAAGAAGACGAAGTCGACGAAGAACCGGAATCGGCGAGCGACGATGACGATGATTTGACCGAGCGGCGTTCACGCCCAGTTGAAGAAGAGGAAGAAGACAACACGCTCAGCCTCGCGCAGATGGAAGAGGCGTTGAAGCCAGCGGCTTTGGAGCGTTTTGCCAAGATCGCATCATTGTTCAAGAAATTCTCTAACATTCAGCTTGAGCGGATGCGCGCTTTGAATGCCGGCGAAGAGTTTTCCTCAGCTTCTGAAAATAAATATCACAAATTACGCGAAGAATTGACTGCGGAAGTCGAAAGCGTCCAGTTCCACGCAAACAAGATCGAATATCTGGTCGACCAATTATACTCGTTCAACCGTCGTTTGACCGCGCTTGGTGGCCAAATGCTGCGCTTGGCCGAGCGTCACAAAGTTCCGCGCAAGGCATTCCTCGACAGCTATATGGGCCATGAGCTCGACGAAAATTGGCTGACCGATGTTTCCAACCTCGACAAAAAATGGACGGCTTTTGCGACGAACGAAGCCGAAGGCGTTGAGCGCATTCGCAGCGAAATAGCGGACATTGCCGCGAATACCGGCATGTCGCTCGGCGAATTCCGCCGCATCGTCAACATGGTGCAAAAGGGCGAGCGCGAAGCGCGCATTGCGAAGAAAGAAATGGTTGAGGCCAATCTGCGCCTCGTTATTTCTATCGCGAAAAAATACACCAACCGCGGCCTGCAGTTCCTTGATCTCATTCAAGAAGGCAATATCGGCCTCATGAAGGCGGTCGATAAATTTGAATATCGCCGTGGTTACAAGTTCAGCACCTATGCGACCTGGTGGATTCGTCAGGCGATTACGCGGTCGATTGCGGACCAAGCCCGCACCATCCGTATTCCCGTGCATATGATCGAAACGATCAACAAGCTGGTGCGCACAAGCCGTCAGTTCTTGCACGAACAAGGCCGCGAGCCAACGCCGGAGGAAATGGCCGAGCGCCTTTCCATGCCGCTCGAAAAAGTGCGCAAGGTCATGAAAATCGCGAAGGAGCCGATCTCGCTCGAAACGCCAATTGGCGACGAGGAAGACAGCCATCTTGGCGACTTCATCGAAGACAAAAACGCGATCATTCCTGTCGATGCCGCCATTCAGGCGAACTTGAAGGAAACCGTGACCCGCGTTCTGGCGTCGCTGACACCGCGCGAAGAGCGCGTGCTGCGCATGCGTTTTGGTATTGGCATGAACACCGACCATACATTGGAAGAAGTTGGTCAGCAGTTCAGCGTTACCCGCGAGCGTATTCGTCAGATCGAGGCAAAAGCGCTCCGCAAGCTGAAGCACCCAAGCCGCAGCCGCAAAATGCGCAGCTTCCTCGACCAATAAGCGACGGTCTGCCGCTTTTATATCTCTGAACGGTTGAGTTTATGGACCGGATGCCCGCCGTTATGTGCGGGTTTCCGGTAGCCATGACGGAAATAATATTTGGGCAATCCGTCGCGGCCAACGTTGCGAAACGAAATGCGCGCCACTTCTCCCTACCCACCGGCGTAAACTATTATATTGCATAACGCGGTGGGCGCACTTAACGAATTAATCGTTCGATTAACAAACGGGGTCCGTCCATGCGCTTTGAAGGCACTGATAATTACGTCGCAACTGATGATCTGAAAGTTGCCGTAAACGCAGCCACGCGGTTACGCCGCCCTCTTCTCGTTAAAGGCGAACCTGGCACCGGCAAAACCGTGCTGGCGCAGGAAATCGCGACCGCTCTCAATGCACCGCTGATTGAATGGAATATCAAATCCACGACCAAGGCGCATCAGGGCCTGTATGAATATGACGCTGTTGCCCGTTTGCGCGATAGCCAGTTGGGTGATGAGCGCGTTCACGACATCAAAAACTACATCAAGAAGGGCAAGCTTTGGGAAGCGTTCACCGCGCCTCAGTTGCCCGTTCTGTTGATCGACGAAATCGACAAGGCCGACATCGAGTTTCCGAACGACTTGCTTCAGGAACTCGATCGTATGGAATTTTTTGTGTACGAAACACAGGAAACCGTAAAAGCTGTCGAGCGCCCCATCGTCATCATTACGTCGAACAATGAAAAAGAACTGCCCGACGCGTTTTTGCGCCGTTGTTTCTTCCATTACATCAAATTCCCTGACCGCGCGACAATGCAGTCCATCATTGATGTCCACTTCCCGGGCATCCAAAAAATGCTGGTGTCGAAGGCCATGGACATTTTCTACGAAGTTCGGGACGTCCCCGGCCTCAAGAAAAAGCCAAGCACGAGCGAGTTGCTCGATTGGTTGAAGCTGCTGCTGCACGAAGACATGCCACTTGATGTTCTGCAGTCACGTGACCCAACCAAGGCTATTCCACCGCTTCACGGCGCGCTGCTTAAGAATGAGCAGGACGTGATGTTGTTTGAACGACTGGCCTTTATGGCACGGCGTCCCAACAGCTAGGCTTCGTCTTATTTAGATACTATAAGCGATTTCAAAATCGCCCCAACGGCGCCCGTTTATGCGCAGTGGGACATATACGTTACGCATGACCTTGTATGAGTGGCCGTCGCCTTCGTGGCGAAATACGGCCATCATATAGTCATGCTCGCTTGTTTTTGCGGGGATATCCACCGGGTCCTGAATGACGCGGCCGTTGCGGCAATATTTCGTGTCATGCGCGATATCACCCGTTGGCGCGCGCGAGAGTTCTTTTAACTGTACGGGTAAGAAGCCTTTAAGGCTGCTGCATACCACGGACTTTATTTCGTCGGGATTGCTGTCTTTGACGGCTTCAATAAAAGGCTGCCAATTTTGTTCCGCCCATGATGTCAGCTTGGATGTAAACCGCAGCGGATTGCTGCCTTCAATGGGGCGCAGATCGGTATCAAACAACGCCTCTAATGTCAGCGTACCATCTGCGATTGCGGCCTCGGTCAATGCTTTCACTTCTTCGGCCTTTTGGCGGGCCAGCTCGACAAATTCGCTATCGCGCTTTGACAAACCGCTGTGCACAATATGGTCAAACATCTTGTTTGCCTGCATTTCCAGACCACCGATCTGGCTATGCGCGCGCACAACAGCCGCAAACATTTCGCCATTGGCGCCTTCGACCGCATCACGAACATTTTGCGAATCCACCAATCCACGGTGAATTTGTGCGGTGCTGTCTGCAATCTCACGGTTGTGATCGCCGACTTTGGTAACGGCATCGCTCACGCCATAAATGAGCTCCTGAAGGCTCGAAAACTGCTCTTGCGCCGCGCCGCTTGTCGATACACCGTCCTCGATTTGCTCTACAAATTTCGAGGCTTCGTCCGAAAGCGAGTTCACCGTTTCGGTTATCTCCACCGCAGCATGCCGCGTATCACGCGCCAGCTTTTTGACTTCAGCTGCCACGACGGCGAACGTCTGCCCGGCGGCCCCGGCCTTTTCCGCCTCAATCGCGGCGTTGAGCGCCAGCATGTTGGTGGTGCGCGCAATCGAATCAATCGTTTGCGACACGCGCTTCACTTGCTCCATGGCGGTCGCAAAGCCGGTGATATGCGAACCAAGGCTCATGATGAGACTGATGAGTTCCGAAAAGCTCGCCAATGATAGCTGAACGGTTTCATGTCCCGTCATCAACTTTGTGACTGCGGCTTCAGCCAAAATCCGTGCATCTCGAGTCGCCTGAGCTACCTCCGCAATGTCGGCATCAAGTGCGTGCGTCAGCTCGGTCATCTCGCCATGCCTTGCCTTGAGCCAGTCTGCGGATTGCAGCGCCTGTTCAAGCACACATGCCGCTTCGGCACAGCCAACGGTAACCTCTCCGCATATCTGCGCCGTTTCGTGGATCCAGTGGTTTTCACTCAATGCAACTTTTTCCATTTTCATGGGATTGGCACCTTGTTCTGTCGTTTGTAATAGGGCCTATCGCAATATGGTTATCATGGAGTTAACCGCCGGTTGTTGACGGCGCGTTTCGAAACAGCCAAAAGCTTTAACTGGTCAATTAAACAGGAGCCTGCCGGTGTTTTTCTCATTCATGGAAGAGTTGCGGTCCGCCGGTATATCCGCTTCGTTGAAGGAACATCTTGCGCTTCTCGCCGCTTTGGATGCGGATGTCATCGACCAAAGCCCCGAGGAATTTTATTATTTGGCCCGCGCCACTTTGGTGAAGGACGAAGCGCTTTTGGACCGTTTCGACCAAGTATTTGGCAAAGTTTTCAAAGGTGTATTCACTGAATATGGCCAGAACGACGTCGATGTACCCGCCGATTGGTTAAAGGCGATTGCCGAGAAATATCTGTCGCCTGAAGAAATGGCGAAGATCGAAAAAATGGGCAGCTGGGACGAGCTTATGGAGACGCTGAAAAAGCGGCTCGAGGAGCAGGAAAAGCGCCACGAAGGCGGCAACAAATGGGTCGGAACCGGCGGCACGTCTCCTTATGGCAATTCGGGTTATAATCCCGAAGGCGTCCGCATTGGCGGCCAATCCAAGCACAAGCGTGCTGTAAAGGTTTGGGACAAGCGCGAATTCCAGAATCTCGACAACACGCGCGAGCTTGGCACCCGCAACATCAAGATCGCGATGCGCCGGCTGCGCCGCTTTGCCCGCGATGGCGCGGTCGAAGAGCTCGATATTGACGGCACAATCAATGGCACAGCGCGTAAAGGCTGGTTGGACATTCAAATGCGCCCCGAACGCCGTAACGCGATAAAGGTGTTGCTGATGCTGGACGTCGGCGGGTCCATGGATCCGTTTATCAAGCTTTGCGAAGAACTCTTCAGTGCGGCCACGAGTGAGTTCAAAAATCTAGAATTTTTCTATTTCCACAACTGTCCATATGAAGGCGTTTGGAAAGATAATAAGCGCCGGTTCAGCGAACGCACGCCGATGTGGGACCTTCTGCACAAATTCCCGCACGACTATAAAGTGGTCATGGTCGGCGATGCGTCAATGAGTCCCTATGAAATCACGCATCCCGGCGGATCGGTGGAGCATTTCAACGAAGAATCCGGTGCTGTCTGGATGAACCGGATTACCAACACCTATCCGGCGACTGTCTGGCTTAACCCCGTGCCCGAAAAACAATGGGGTTATTCGCAATCCACCAAAATCATCAAGGAATTGATGAATGATCGGATGTACCCGCTGACGCTCGAAGGTCTCGATGACGCTATGCGCGAGTTAAGCCGGAAGCACGGCCATTAATACAACAGATATTGGGCGCGTTTCTGTAGCCAATCCTGTTCATCAGCTAACGTCATTGCGTCCAGTTGCTCGGGCGTGCTGCCGGGTGCATCAACCCATTCACGCAAGGCGGGGCCGCCGTTGATGACATCAATGGCGAGCTTGCCGAATTCATATTCATACGGAAAGTCGCGCCACAGATCATATTCGGGATAGAGCCGCCGGATTGCCTTGAATGCCAATGCCTGGATCCGCCACGGTTGAAACGCATCATGGTCATATGATGGACCTTCTGCGTGGATATGCACACCATGGCACAGTTGATGCACATGCTTGTGAAATGTCGGTTCGAACCAAATTTCCCGAAGCGTGCAACCATTCAGCCATTGCGGCGCAAAGGCCTGCATTTCGGCGATAACGTCACGCACGTTGATGTCAGGCGCGCCAAATATCTCGAGCGGACGGGTCGTTCCCCTGCCCTCTGACAATGTTGCCCCTTCTAGCAGCACGGTACCCGCATATGCGCGCGCCATATTGATGTTTGGCGCATTGGGGCTTGGGTTGATCCATATCCGATCGGCAGGCCAGCCATGT